>CAZGVQ010000266.1:0-5807 GCA_964529355.1 uncultured Acidimicrobiales bacterium | reverse complement strand
GCATCCCGTACGACGAGTTCGCCCATCTTTCGCGACCACCTGGCGTCGGTCGGCCGATCGGCCTTCCACCAACTGTGCACGGTCACCGACGACTTCGACGGAAAGCTGGCGGGCTTTGCGGCGCTGGGCTACGAGACCGTCAGCGAGTTCCACGCCGAGGGCCAGCGGGTTGCGTTCGCCGACACCGTCGAAGACCGTGCCCGAGGTTGGCTAGCTGAGCTCGCCGTTGCTGAATTCGTCAGGCTGGCACCGGCCAAGCGCTACGGGGAGCGATAGAGGATTTTGGCCGCCTCTTGCTCCAGCTGGGTCACGACTTCGCCCGCCGAGGGGATTCCCGACATAGACGCGATGGCTGCGCCGGCGTAGAGCGGTTGTATCTGATCGTCGTCGAGCTTCTTGGCGGCTCCGATTACGTCGGCGCCGGCGGCCGCTTGGAGGAGCCCCGGCAACGGCTGATGACCTGCTTGGTCCCACGCCTCGGTGAACTCGGATCGAAGTACACGGGCCCATTGGCCGGTGAAGCCGTCGGTGAGTGTGGTCACCCGATCGCCCTCGGTCATTCGGCGCTTCCACATTTCGCTGGCGTTCGATTCGCTCGTCGCTACGAAACGGCTGCCGAGCAGCACGCCGTCGGCTCCCAAAGCCAGCATTGCTGCGAGCCCTCGGCCATCGACGATTCCACCGGCAGCAAGGACTGGGACGCTGCTACCCACCGCATCGATTACCTGCGGCACAAGGGCCAGTGTCGACTGGCCGGTGGCCCCCTGCCGGTCATGTTTCTGGCCGTAGCTTCGGTGCCCGCCCGATTCGGTCCCTTGCGCTACGACGATGTCGGCTGCGTTGTCGACCGCTTGCACTGCATCGTCGACCGTTGCGACCATAGCCATCACCAGACCACCGGCATCGTGGAATCGCTCGATCAGCGATGCCTCAGGAACACCGATCGCCGCGGAGAACACTGGGACTCTCTCCTCCACCATCACGTCGAGAGCATCGTCGACCAGGTCGACCGCGCGTTTCGGGCGGTCGAGCCGTGCTTCTAAACCAAACCTCGGCCGGAACTCATTGAAAACCGATTGCGCGTTCTTTACGACGTCGTCGGAAATTTCGGCCGGGTCGGGTGTTCGTCGGACATCGTCATGAAGCCAGATATTCACACCGAAGGGTTTGTCGGTCAGCGCTCGCATCTGGGCGATCCCGTCGCGGACCGCGTCGGGACTCAGGCGAAGCGCAGCTAGCACACCGAGCCCGCCCGCCCTCGACACCGCAGCGGCGAGTTCCGGTCCGGCGACGCCGCCCATCCCCGACTGAACGATTGGTACGCGAACGCCGAGTACTTCGGTGAGTCGCGGGCTTAGCGGGACCGTCATGGCTGAACCGTAGCGGTAAAAGGGGGTCGGACCCGGCTCGTCGGCCGGATGTAGCCGCGTCTATTGCGGCAGCGGAGGTTGAGTCGTCGCTCGACGACTGCTGACGCGACGGCGCAACGGCAATCGCATGGGCGTTCAGATTGGCGGTGAACGTCATTCACGCTCATGCTGGCGGGCCGGATGGCCATCTTTGTTGCTGTGCTGAGCACCATCTCGATTGGGATAGGTGAGTTCTTCGCGTCGGACGCGACCGAACGGGCGCGCTCGCAAGAGGTGTCGTCGATGATGCTCCTCTCGGGAGTGGTGCTGACCGGCGTCGTCGCGCTGGCGTGGCCGGGTGAGCCGTCTACCCGCGACCTCATGGTGGGTGGGCTTGCTGGAGTGGCCAACGGGGTGGGGATCTTGTTGCTGTATGCCGCCTACTCTCGGGGATCGTTGCGGTCAGCTGCGCCCTCAGCGGCAGTGGTGATGACCGCGATTCCGGTTCTCTGGGCGGTGTGGGTGAACGGTGAGAGCCCGTCGGCTGTGGCGTGGTTAGGAATCACTCTCGGTCTTGTGGCGATTGGACTCTCGTCGTATCAACCGCCGAGCAACGACGGTGGACCAGGGGTAGAGCTACCTGGTGGCTTGTCGATCGCGATTCTGGCGGGAGTGGTGTTCGGGGTCCTGATCATTCTGCTCGGCGAGATTGAGGACGGTGCAGGTGGAAGTCCGCTCGTGGTACAGCGCGTCGCGGGATTGATCGTCGCGGTGACAGTGACACGAGCGACCGGCCCGCGGGTCTTCCCGGCGGATCGGAGCGCCCGTCTGCTGTCGCTTGTCGTCGGCCTGTTTGCAACCGGGGCAGTCGTGCTGTTCGTGCTCGCGCTCGAACTCGGTGCAAGCCTTTCGGTCACCAGCGTGCTGTCATCGCAGTACGCGGGTGTGGCCGTGCTGCTCGCCTTTGTCTTTCGCGGACAGAAGCTCTTGCCTACTCAAGCTGCGGGACTACTCGCTGCCAGTGTTGCCGTGGCCCTCATTACACTCGGATAGCTAGCTCCGTGGGGCCGTGGGGGTGAACGTTACGGGCATCTCTTCGAAGCCGCTCACGAAGTAGCTGGGGCGGATCGGCAGCGGTTGGTCGTTGGCGAGTTGGAGGTCGGGCATTCGTTCGAGCACCTGCTCGAACATGATCTGCATCTCAAGGCGCGCCAGGTTGTTTCCGAGGCAGTAGTGGGCGCCGTGTCCGCCGAACGCCACATGCGGGTTGGATTCACGCGTGGAGTCGAACACGTATGGGTTTTCCCATACGGTCTCGTCGCGATTCGCCGACGCGTAGGCCAACATCACCCGGTCGCCGGGGTTCAGCTCGACCCCGCCGAGTTCGGTGCCGGTGGCCACCGTGCGCATCATGTTCTTGATCGGGGTCACCCAGCGCAGCATCTCCTCAACCGCCATGGTGAGGCCACTGCGGTCGTCGAGAAGCGCCTGCCATTGACCCGGGTGCAGCATCATCTGGTGCATGCCGCCCGAAATCACGTGGCGGCTGGTTTCATCGCCACCGATGAGGATGAGGAGGGCCTCATAGAAGATGTCGTCGTCGCTCAGGTTGTGGCCGTCGACTTCGGCGAAGACCAGCTTCGACAACAGATCGTCGCGGGCCTCCTCGCGGCGATTGCCCACCTGTTCGAGCAGTCGCTCCCGAAAACGCATCGACGCCATGGCCGCTCGCTCCATGATCTCTGGCGGGGCCGTTCCGGAAACGCCCTTCATCAGGTCGTCGGAGAGCTCGAGGAGCTCTTCGCGATCGCTCTCGGGAAATCCGAGCATGTCCGAGATCATGATGAGCGGTAGGTGGGCGGCCACGTCGTTGACGAAGTCACATTCGCCGCGTTCGCACACGCTGTCGATGATCTCGTCGCACACCTGCCGCACCCGGTCGGTCATCCCGCGGATGCTGCGCGGGGTGAACCCCGAGTTCACGAGCTTGCGACGCCGAATGTGTTCGGGTGGATCCAGCTCGATCATCATCGGCAATGCGATGCGGTCCTCGTCTCGCTGCGGCGTGATGCCCCCGGCATTGGAGAAGGTCTTGGTATCGGCCGAACACGTCATGATGAGGTCGCGGGTGGTGGCCGCATACAGCGGGCCGCTCACCCCTCCGGCATCGAGAAAGACCGGCTCGTTGGCTCGCATCCAGCGATACGACGCATGGAAGTCACCGGTGAACACCTCGCCGTCGTCAAAGTCGAGCTCAGGTCGACTAGAGGGCATCTCGGGCGGTTGGTCGAGATTGGATGCGGTGGCAGTCATGGCGCGGATACTAGCTTGCCCCTCATGAGCGAGAGACATGTCTATGCCGGCTTACCGTTCGCTGATTCAGATGCCGAGATAGCGGCCGCGCTCGAAGAGGTCAGCGTTCCGGTGCTGCTGTGCGCCATGGTTCACATCACCGGAGATCCCGGCTGGATTCGCTCCCATCTCCGTCCCGCTGGCCTCATGCTTAACGAGTTTCAGGGCTTCATGGACCCTGAGGCTCTGGCTGAGGTCCGCCGCCGGGCACTCCCCGAACTCATCGCCTACCGGGACCGCGGCTGCATACCCGCCGCCCAACAACCCGACGCCACTCTCCTCAAGGAGATGATGGATTTCATTGCCGTCGAGCCGCTTCCCGACGATGTCATCCCGATGATGCTCGACGAAATGGGACTCTCCGAGGTCGACGCCAACGCCATCGACTGGACCGACGACGTACCCGCTGAAACCAAGGCCGACTTCCCGGTGGTCATCATCGGCTGCGGCCAGTCGGGCTTGCTGGCCGGCATTCGACTGGCCGAGGCAGGCATTCCCTTCACGATCCTCGAGAAGAATGGTGGGCCCGGCGGCACCTGGTGGGAGAACCGTTATCCCGGAGCGCGCGTCGATGTTGGCAGCCACTTCTACTGCTACTCCTTCGTCCCGGCCGATCACTGGACCGAGTACTTCAGCCAGCAGCCCGAACTGCAGCAGTACTTCGAAGAGGTGATGCACAACTACAACATCGCCGAGCACTGCCGTTTCAACACCGAAGTGGTGTCGGCCACGTTTGACGAGGCGGATTCCACCTGGTCGGTTGTGACCAGCTCCAAAGATCGCGAGCAGACGTTTCAGGCCCGCGCCGTTATCAGCTCCGTCGGTGCGCTCAATCGCCCCAAGCTTCCCGATATCCCGGGTATCGACGACTTCGACGGCCCTGCGTTTCACTCGGCCCGCTGGGACCATTCGGTCGACATCACGGGCAAGAAGGTCGCGTTGGTCGGCGCCGGGGCGAGCGGTTTCCAGATCGCCCCAACGATCGCCGACGACGTCGAGCAACTGCATGTGTTCCAACGCACGCCGCAATGGATGTTCCCCAACCCCAACTATCACGAGCCGGTGCCCGATGGGATGCGTTGGGCCATTCGTCATTTGCCGTTCTTCGGCCGTTGGTTCCGCTTCGTGCAGTTCTGGCCCGGCTCCGGTGGCGACATGTCCAGCAGTCGCATCGACCCCGACTTCGACGACAGCGACGGCCTGGCCGTCAGCGAACGCAACCTGGCAACCCGTGGATGGTTCGAGGGCTTCATCCGAAGCCAGGTCGACGACGAGGAACTGCTGGCCAAGCTGATTCCCCAGTATCCGGCCACCGGCAAACGGACCCTGCAGGACAACGGCAGCTGGCTGCAATGCCTCCAACGCGACGACGTGGACCTCATAACCACCGGCATCGAGCGCATCGAGGCCAATGGCATTCGCACCACCGACGGCGAGTTCTACGAGGCCGACGTGATCTGTTTCGCCACCGGCTTCCACCACAATCGGTTCCTGTGGCCCATGCATATCGAGGGTCGCGACGGCGCCGTACTCAACGAAGTTTGGGGCGACGAACCTGCGGCGTACCTCGGTATCACCATGCCCGAGTTCCCCAACCTGTTCTGTGTGTACGGGCCCGGCACCCACCTCATTCACGGCGGGAGCCTGATCTTTCAGTCGGAGTGCCAGGTCACCTACATCATGGGGTGTCTCGAACATCTGCTGCGCGAAGGTCACACCACCATGGAGCCAAAGCCCGAACTGCTCGCCGAGTGGGACGCCAAACGCTCGGCCAGAGTCAAAGAACTGGTGTGGAGCCACTGGTCGATCGAACACAGCTATTTCAAGAACGCCAACGGCGACCTCTATTCGATTTCGCCATGGCCCCTTCACACCTACCAGCAGTGGACCAAAGCCCCGAACACCGACGACTTCATCTACACCTAGCCATGACAGACAACTCAGCAAGCACTTCAGGGCCAGCCAGCCTCCGCCCACCCCAGCCTCCGACTCCCGCGCCCGATGCGTTCACCATCCACCGAGCCCCGGTTGCCGACGACATCTCGCTGGCCTATGTCCGTGAAGGCACTGGTGGTTATCCGCTGCTGTTGCTGCACGGCTTTCCCG
>CAZGVQ010000265.1:0-5841 GCA_964529355.1 uncultured Acidimicrobiales bacterium | reverse complement strand
ATTCTAGCCCCGCGGGCGCCCGCTTCTCGACGTCGGCAGGCCCCTCGATAAGATTCTCAGATGACACATAAGGTTGGAATCATCGGTGGCGACGGCATCGGTCCGGAGGTGATTCGCGAGGGATTGCGGGTTATCGAAGCCGTCGGAGTTGAGCTCGAAACCACCGACTACGACCTTGGTGGCGCTCGGTACCTCAGCGATGGCGTGGTGCTCACCGACGAGATCCTCGATGAGTGGCGCGACCTCGACGCGCTGTATCTCGGTGCCGTCGGTACACCCGAGGTGCCGCCGGGGCTGATCGAACGCGGCCTGCTGCTCAAGATGCGATTCGACCTCGACCTCTACATCAATCGTCGTCCGTTCGTATTCGCTGGCGACGAGCACCGTGACGCCCACGAGTTCATCGTCATCCGCGAGAACACCGAAGGAACCTATGCAGGCGAGGGGGGATTCCTTCGCAAAGACACGCCGGCAGAGGTCGCAACCCAGGGTTCGGTGAACACCCGCATGGGGGTTGAGCGTTGCATTCGCTACGCCTTCACCCTTGCGCAGAGTCGGCCACGGAAACACCTCACCATGGTGCACAAGACCAATGTGTTGACCTTCTCGGGAAACCTGTGGGAGCGCACTTTCAACGAGGTGGCGGCAGAGTTTCCCGACGTCGAAACCGCCTACAACCACGTCGACGCGGCGTGTATCTACTTCGTCCAGGATCCGGGCCGATACGACGTCATCGTCACCGACAACCTGTTCGGCGATATTCTCACCGACCTTGGCGGCGCGGTTTCCGGTGGTATCGGGTTTGCCTCGTCGGCCAACCTCAACCCCGATGGCGTATCGATGTTTGAGCCCGTGCACGGCTCGGCTCCCGACATCGCTGGTCAGAATCTGGCCAATCCCACTGCAGCGGTACTTTCTGGCGCCATGATGCTCGATCACCTTGGCGAGGGCGCAGCCGCCGACCGAATCCGCGCTGCGTGCGCCGAAACCGACTCGCTTGTCGGCTCGACCACCGAGGTGGGCGACCTCCTCGTCGAACGGGTCGCCGGTGGCTGACGAAGACACCCCCGCTCCGGCGGTCGACCGGTCGCCACGTCACCGCGAGGGTTGGCCCACAGCCGTCGAAATTTTCGACACAACGTTACGTGACGGTGCCCAGTTCGAGGGCATCTCGCTCACCGTCAACGACAAACTGCGGGTGGCCGAACAACTCGACGATCTCGGCGTTCACTGGATCGAGGGCGGGTGGCCCGGCGCAAACACCAAGGAGACCGAGTTCTTTCAGCGAGCCCAAAGCGAGCTCGAACTCAAGAACTCGAACCTGGTGGCCTTTGGCATGACCCGCCGCGCCAAAGGGAAGGTCGACGACGACCCGACCCTGCGCAATCTGGTCGAAGCCGGCACCGAGACCGTCTGCCTCGTGGGGAAGTCCTGGGACTACCACGTCACCAACGCACTGCGCACCACCCTCGACGAAGCGGTGCTGATGGTCAAAGACAGCGTCGAGTATCTCAAGTCGGCCGGCCTGCGGGTGTTCTTCGACGCCGAGCACTTTTTCGATGGCTACCGGCGCAATCCCGAGTTCACCCTGCGCGTGCTCGAGGGCGCCGCAATCGGTGGCGTCGACTGCCTCGTGCTGTGCGACACCAACGGCGGAGCTCTTCCCCACGACATCGAGTCAGCGGTTGGCGAAGTGGTTCGACACTTCGATGGGGTCACCATTGGCATGCACACCCAGAACGACACCGGCTGTGCACAGGCAAACGCGCTTGCTGGTGTCCGCGCCGGCGCGACCCATGTTCAGGGAACCATGAACGGCTACGGAGAGCGCACCGGCAATTGCGACCTCACTGCTCTCGTGCCCAACCTCACGCTCAAGATGGGCATCGAAACGTTGCCGGCCGACCGGATCGAGCGCATCACCACCATCTCCCACGCGGTCGCCGAGCTCGTAAACCTTGCGCCCCAACCCCAACAGCCTTATGTGGGGGCGTCGGCCTTCGCGCACAAGGCCGGTCTGCATACTTCAGCGATCGCCCGCCGCCCCGACAGCTACGAACACGTCGATCCCTCGGCGGTGGGCAATGCCACTCGTTTCCTGGTGAGTGACCTCGGTGGCCGTTCGACCCTTGCCCTCAAGGCCGAGCAGTTCGGGCTGGTCCTCGATGGAAGCCAGTTGGGCGATCTCACCGACCGACTGAAAAAGCTTGAGCACGAGGGGTACTTCTTCGAAGCCGCCGACGCTTCGCTTGAGCTACTGATGCGTGAAGCTGCCGGTTGGCGGCAGGACTTCTTCGAACTCGAAAGCTACAAAGCGTCGGTCGATCACCGCTCAGGTTCGGGCGCACGCGTCTGGAACGACGTCGCTATCGAAGTCGTCACCGAAGCGGTTGTGAAACTGCGGGTCGGCGAGGATCGGCGCGTTGGTTTCGGCGAGGGCAACGGCCCGGTCAATGCGCTCGATGAAGCGCTTCGAGCCGCACTTCGTGACAGCTTCTCGCAGCTCGCCGACATGCGCCTGGTCGACTACAAGGTTCGAGTTCTCGACAACGGCGCAGGAACCGGCGCAGTAACCCGAGTGCTACTCGACAGCACCAACGGCAACGACAACTGGACGACCATCGGCGTCTCCTCCAACATCATCGAAGCCTCCTGGCAAGCCCTCGTGGACTCAGTGGTGTTCGGGCTGCTCGACCAGAGTTAGAGCAGTTGGGTTTGCCAGTTGTTTTGGTAGGCGGCGGTGACCTTTTGGGGGGTCATGCGTAGGGCGTCTTCGCTGACGGTGTCGACGAGGGTTCGCATCTCCACGTAGTGCACCGGAATGTGCACTCCCGAGAAGAGCTTCTTGCGCACGTTGACAAGTTCTGCGGGCGGGTTCTTGTCGAGGAAGCCAAAGACGGTAAACGCAATGGTGAGGTCGTGAATGACCGGCGCACGCCCAAAGATCGACGAACGGCGCATGGCGACAGCCACCGCTCCCGCTTCGACGTCGTGGATGTCCTCGCCATCGGCGAGGTGAATCCGGCCATCGAACTGATGCACCAGCTTGAGTGCGTACCCCTGGTCGGGGCCGGGTGAGCCGAGCATTGGCCCTGCTGGTTGGCCACCGCCCACTACCTCGCCCGGGCGGTCAGCTCGCCAGGGTTCGCTTCGACGGGGCGGCGAAACGTAGGCCTTCGGGGCCGTCGGAGAAGTGGGAACCGATTCAGGTGCTGCCATTCCGCCAAGTGTAGGCGTCGTGGGGTCCGTGTGGGGCCGAGAAGACCATCCGGTTGGCATCAGAGAATTCTGAAACAGAATTGGAGTAGCATCGCCTCGATGGAAGCGGGAACGACAATTGTGGTGGCCGAACGCCCCGGCGGGCGCGCTGCGGATTTCAGGATGCTCGGACTCTCGATGGTCGGGGGTGGCGTTGCGCTTCAGTTTCTGCCCGCCGTCGGGCCCTTGTGCCCGCTCAGGCGAACCACCGGAGTGCCGTGTCCGTTCTGCGGAATGACAACCGGTGTCCTGGCATTGGCTCGTGGCGATGTGGCAGCTGCCTTCGCCGCCAACCCTCTTGCACCCTTCTTGGTCCTGGTAGTCCTCATCGCGTTCGTCACGCCGCTATGGCGGACGCTCTCCAATCTGAGACTGCCCGAGCCGCTCTACGAACGGAGACACGTGATCCCCTGGGTTCTCCTCGCGCCGCTCTGGCTGTTTCAGCTTCATCGATTCGACATTCTTTAGCGCCTCGGGAGGGCACGATGTCTGACGTCAATCCACCAGAACCACCCGGAGGAACCCCTCCGCCGCCACCGGGTGGGGCCACGCCTCCGCAACCGCCTCAGCCGGGCGGGGTAACGCCCCCGCCTCCTCCTCCCGGTGGTGCAGCTCCGCCGCCGCCTCCTGGTGGGGTTACGCCTCCGCAACCGCCTCAGCCGGGCGGGGTAACGCCCCCGCCTCCTCCTCCCGGTGGTGCAGCTCCGCCGCCGCCTCCTGGTGGGGTTACGCCTCCGCAACCGCCTCAGCCGGGTGGAGTGGCTCCTCCGCCGCCTCCCGGTGGAGGATTTCAGAGTCCGCCCCCAACGACTGCCGAGTACGGCGCACCGGTCGGAATGGGTCAGGCTTTCCCGCCCGCTGGGGGTTATGCCCAAACGCCCACCGGCGCAGTCACGAATGCAAATTTCGGGTACCGGCTGGGAGCGGTCGTCATCGATGCCGTGCTGCTGTCGATCGTGAACTCCATAATCGGTCTGATCCTCGGCAACTCGGCTTCACAAGTTCTGAGCATCATCATCGGTATCGGCTACTTCGCCTACATGGAAGGTGAGCTGGGAGCGACCTTCGGGAAGCGAGTGCTCGGTCTGAAAGTGATCGACGCCAACTCCGGGCAAAACCTGGGGATCGCCCGAGGCGCGCTGCGCTACATCGGACGCATCCCTTCGGCCCTTGTGTGTCTCCTGGGCTACTTCTGGATGCTCTGGGACAAGCAGAGCCAGACCTGGCACGACAAGATCGCCACGTCACTCGTCATCAAGACCTAGCTGCTCTTTGAACCTTGGTCGCTGATTCGCTGGGGGCATCGTTGCGGTGCTCTCAGCGGTAGCCTCGGCTGGTGACCGATTCAACCCGAGTACGTTTCGCCCCGGCTCCCACCGGCTATCTGCATGTGGGAAGCGCGCGCTCTGCGCTGTTCAACTGGCTCTACGCCCGGCGCACGGGTGGCACGTTCGTGTTGCGTATCGAGGACACCAACGAAGAACTCAAGCGCGACGAGTTCATCGACGCGATTCTCGAGCCCCTGCAATGGCTGGGTCTCGACTGGGACGAGGGACCGTACTTCCAGAGCGAGCGCACGGATTTGTACGTCGGGGCCATCGAGCAGTTGGTCGCCGATGGCAAGGCGTATTTCTGCACGATGACCCGCGACGAGATCGATGCCCGGTGCGAGGCCGAGGGGCTTCCGTCGGGCTATCACGGGTTCAGCCGCGACGCCGGGCTTCCCGACGGCGACGATGCCGTCGTCCGGTTCCGGGTTCCGGACTCGGGGGTTACCGTGGTCGACGACACCATTCGAGGGCGCGTCGAGTTCGAGAACGAGCATCTCGAGGACTTTGTCATTCGTCGTAGCGACGGATCACCGGTGTTTCTGGTGGCCAACGCGGTCGATGATGCCGACATGGGCATTACCCATGTGGTTCGCGGCGAGGATCTCCTCAACACCACGCCCAAAGTCGTCATGCTCTGGGAGGCGCTCGGCTATGGCCCGACGCCCCAGTACGCGCACCTTCCCCTGCTCGTCAACGAACAGCGCAAGAAGCTGTCGAAGCGCCGCGACGATGTGTCGTTGGGTGACTTCCGGGCCCAGGGATACCTGCCCGAGGCCATGGTGAACCATCTTGCGCTTCTGGGCTGGGGGCCCGACGACGAGGTCGAGGTCCGCCCCATCGACGAGATCGTGGCGCAGTTCGATTTGGCCGATGTCAACAAAGGCCCGGCGTTCTTTGACACCAAGAAGCTCGATCACATCAATGGCGAGTACATCCGTATGCAGAGCCCCGAGCAGTTCATGACCGACGTCGAACCGTTTGTGACCGCAGCCGACGTTCCATGGCCCGCCGAGAACTACTCCGCCGACGTGTTCGCGACCCTGGCTCCCGAGGTGCAGACCCGGGTGGCGGTGCATTCCGAGGCGCCAAACTTCATCGATTGGGTGTTTGCCGACGAGGTCACGTTCGACGAGAAGTCGTGGAAGAAGGGGATCCAGAAAGCCAAGATGGTTCCCGAGATCTTCGACGGCGTCTTGGCCCGGTTTGAGGCATGCGACTGGCAGGCCGACGTCATCAAGGACGCGGTGTTTGG
>CAZGVQ010000264.1:0-5846 GCA_964529355.1 uncultured Acidimicrobiales bacterium | reverse complement strand
GTTGATGCGTAGTGCACCGAGCGAGCCGCCGAACACCGCCACCACAAACCGGTCCTGGGGCAGTCCCAGGGTGGTTCTGGCCGCGCTGCGGTGCGCCACCCGATCAACTTCCAGTACCTCATCACGCACCGGGTTTCCGGTCCAGACGGCGCGGGGTAGATCGACATCTCGAAACGAAACGCCCGCCGACTTTGCGAAGATGCCGAGGAGTTTGTTGGCCAACCCAGGCACGGCGTTCTGCTCGGCGATAACAATCGGCACCCGCAACACGGCAGCCCAGAGGCCGCAGGGCACCGATGCATACCCGCCCAACGACACCACCACTTCAGGTTTGTGATCACGTAGAAGTTTGAATGCGGCACCGAAGGCCTGCAGCAAGCCAGCGACGGCTCCGACGTTGTCGCGGGTGCTCTGCACACTGATGCGACGTTGGATTCCTCGGCCCGGCAGAACCGTGAGCGGGAACCCGGCAGCGGGCACAAGGCGCTGTTCGACGCCACGGTCGCTCCCCACGAAGTGGATGTCGTCGGCGGCGTAGCCTCGGTCGCGAAGCTTGTTGGCAATCGCGATACCCGGAAGCACATGACCGGCGGTACCGCCGCCGGTGATCAACACTCGTGTCACTCTGTGGACCCTAGTGTTCGAGAAGCCGAGGTTGGCGGCGGCTCAGGCTTCGCGAGCCACGTTGAGCACCACACCAACCGCTGCCAGGGTGATGACCAGCGAGGTTCCGCCCAAGGAGATGAACGGGAGGGTGACTCCGGTGATGGGGAGTGCCCCGATAACCGCGCCGATGTTGACAAAGGCCTGCACGACGACCCAGGTAATGACCCCGACGACCAGTAGCGCTCCGAAACGATCGCGAACCCGCGACGCGACGGCGTAACCCGCTACGCCGATGGCGGCGAAGGTGAACACGACGAACGCTCCGCCGACCAGGCCCATCTCCTCGGCGAGAATCGCGAAGATGAAGTCGTTGTGGGCAAAGGGAAGAAAGCCCCATTTGCCTCGGCTGGCCCCAAGTCCCACACCGGTAATCCCGCCGTTGGCGATAGAGACGAGCGATTGCAGGTTCTGGTAGCCGGTGTTGAGGGGGTCCTCCCACGGGTCGAGAAACGCCACGACGCGCGCTCGGCGGTAGTTGGTGCTGATCGAGGCGACGGTGACGATGAACCCGCCAAGTGTGGCCATGGCTCCGAGGTGAAGGTACGAGGCGCCCGCAGCCAACAGCATTGCGAACACCACAGCGCCGCAGATGATGGCCGTACCCAGGTCGGGCTCGAGGATGAGCAACGCCGCAACCGTTCCGAACACACCGAGCACCGGCCTTAGCGTGCGTCGGAGGTCGGTCATCGGCCGAGCAGGGTCAGCCAACAACGAGGCGACGTACACGATGAGCGCGAATTTGGCGATCTCTGAGGGCTGAAGGCTGAGCGAGCCGACGCCGAGCCAGCGCGATGATCCGTTGAGGTTTCGTCCCACACCGGGAATGAGCACCAGAACCAGCAGGAAGACCGAGAAACCGAGGAAGGGGCCGGCGACGCGAGCCCACCAACGAAAGTTGATCTTGCTGGTGGCGATCAGACAGGCCACACCCAGCACCATCCAGACCAGTTGCCGCCGGAAGAAGAACCAGGTACTCCCGCGCTCCTGGAGCGCCGTGACCGACGAGGCCGACAACACCATGACGACGCCGATGAGACAAAGCGAAACGATCGCTGCGTACAACATGAGGTACAGCGCGCTCTTCTGTTGCACGGTCGCGACGGTGCGTCGTCCGTTGCGAGAAGCCGCGCGGCGTTGAGGTCGACGGGTGAGAATCGAAGTCATGGCGTTTCGTGGGGAGAACGATCGGAGCTAGGGGAAGTGGTGGAATCAGCGGGCTCGTCGAGCGCCGCAACGCAGGCGATGAAATCCTCGCCCCGTTCACCATAGGAGCGATACCAGTCAAACGACGCGCAAGCGGGAGAAAGAAGCACAACATCTCCGGGGTGAGCCAAGGATCCAGCCAGCGCGACGGCTTGTTTCATCGACGTGGCCTCGTGGGTGTCTGCGATGCCCTCGAAGGCAGCGAGCACCTCGTGGGCCGCATCGCCGATGGCAACAACAGCCCGAAGACGTTCCGCGGCGTCGGCCAAAGGCGAGAGATCGAGTCCTTTGTTCCTGCCTCCGGCAATCAGCACGATCTGGTCGTCGAAGCTGTCGATTGCCGACAGCGTCGCATGAGGCACCGTTGCCTTTGAGTCGTTGACGTAGCGGACTTCACCGATGGTTGCGACGGTCTGCACCCGATGAGGTAGGCCAACGAAATCCCTGGCGACCTGCCGGATACCGTCGGTGGTGGCTCCGACGGGACGAACCGAAGCTGCGGCCGCCAGCACGTTCTGAATGTCGTGGGGGTAACTGCGCCAGAGTTCGTCGACCCCCGCCAAGACGCCGTCGGGCCCGACCAGCGAATCGTCGACGACGGTGTAGGGAGCGTCGGATCCGGTCCCGAAGGTCACCAGAGATTCCGCCCCTGGGGCCTGCTCGCCGAGGTGCCTCATGACGACAGGATCATCGGCGTTTGCCACCAACACTCCCCCACCCGCAGCGGCTCCGGCGAAGACCTTGGCCTTGCTGTTCTCGTAGGCCGAAAGGTCCTGGTGCACGTCGAGATGGTCGGGTCCATAGTTGAGCCAGGTGCCGACCAAAGGCCGGAACTCGAGTGAATGCGCGAGGCGAAACGAGGAAGCCTCGACCACAAAGGCGTCATAGCTGGGATCATCGATGGCTTCGATGAGGGGGACATCGGTATTGCCGCACATGGCAGCGTGAACACCCGAGGCCAGCAACATCTGGGTGGCCATGGTGCACACCGAGGTCTTGCCGTCGGTGCCGGTTATCGCGACGAGGGGTCGGTCGTCCCAACGCTGGGCCAGATCAAACTCGCTGATGACATCGACATCGAGTTGCTCGGCCAGTGAGAAGACCACATGGGTCTCGGGAAGTCCGGGGGTTGGGTGAAGTGCGGTGGAGTCGCCCAGCAACGCGGTGAGTTGGTCGGCGTCGGGTGCAACGTGGAGCGGCAGGCCGAGCTCCGCCAATGTCGCTGTCGTCTCTTCGGAGGGCCGGTCATCGGCCGCGTGTACAGCGATTCCTCGGCGATGAAGGGCTCGCACCACGGCGAGCCCGGTAATACCCAGGCCAAAAACCAGCACGGTCTCGTGCGGTTGGTGAAGCGCTGTCACAGCGCCTCTCGCGTCCAGTCCCAGTAGAAGAGGCCAACGCCCACGGCCACCGACATGCCATGCAGCAGCCAGAAGCGAATGATCACCCGCGTCTCGGGCCACCCACCGAGTTCGAAATGATGATGGATTGGTGCCATGCGAAAGAACCGATTGCCGGTGAGCTGGAAGCGGCCAACCTGAAGCACCACCGAAACCGTCTCGACCACAAACAGCGCGCCGAGGATTGGGAGAAGCAGATGTGTGTTGGTGGCCAGGGCAAGGGCTGCGAGACCGACACCCATCGCCAATGAACCCGTATCGCCCATGAAGATCTGGGCGGGAGCGGCATTCCACCACAGAAAGCCGATGAGCGCCCCCACCATGGCGGCGCTCACGACCGCCAGGTCAAGCGCGTGGGCCACGCTGTAATACGACTCGCCGGTGGAGGTGGTGAGGCTCTCGTTGCTGAACTGCCAGAACGCGATGATCACATAAGCGCCGAAGGACAAAATGCCCGAGCCGGCGGCGAGGCCGTCGAGCCCGTCGGTGAGGTTCACCGCGTTACTCATCGCGCTGATGACCAACACCGCCCACGCAACCCAGAGCCAACGACCCAGGTCGAGACCGATGTTCTGCCAGGTGAGAAACGAAATTTCGGTTCGTACCGAGGTGAACTGCGTCATCAGCACTGCGAAGCCAACCGCAACGACGAGCAGACCGATCATCTTTGCGCGCTTGTTGAGACCCAGATTTCGTTCGCGCACCACCTTGATCCAGTCGTCCATGAGGCCAACCAGACCGCCACCGACGATCGCGCCCATGACCAGCAGACCGGTGCGGGTATAGATGCCGCCGTAGAAGTCGCTGACGACGTAGCCGAATGCCGCGCTGGCAACGATGGCGATACCGCCCATGGTGGGCGTGCCTGCCTTGGTGGCGTGGCCCTCAGGTCCGTCGTCGCGAATGGGTTGCCCGATGCGATTTCGTACCAGGACCTCGATAACCAGCTTGGTACCGAACAGCGAGATGAGCAGGGCCATGCCGGCCGCGAGCAACATGCGGATCATGCGTCGACTCCCCCGCTGTTGGCATCAAAGCCCATCTCGGCAAGAAGATCTCGAGCGACCTGCCGGTCATCGAATGGCAGGACGTCGGTACCGATGGTCTGCGTTGCCTCGTGGCCCTTGCCGGCGATCAGCACGACGTCGCCCGGGTCGGCGTTGCTGAGTGCCGCGTGAATCGCCGAGCGTCGGTCGACTTCGCGCTGCCAACCGTCGGAGGCGTCGTCGGGAAGACCGCTTTGGATCTGATCGAGGATGGTTTCGGGATCCTCGGACCGGGGATTGTCTGAGGTCAGGATTGTAAGGTCGGCGTTTTGATATGCCACGGCCCCCATCATGGGTCGTTTTGAGCGGTCGCGGTCACCACCCGCACCAAACACCACGATCACCCGTCCCTCGGCCACGGCGTTGGCGGTCTCGAGCGCTCCGACGAGGCTGTCGGGCGTGTGTGAATAGTCGACGATCACCCCGAAGGGCTGGCCGGATTCGATGGGCTCAAACCGGCCCGGGACCGGTGACAGACCGGTGAGTCCGCTGGCGATGATGTCGGCGCCGATACCCACTGCCTGTGCGGCCTCGGCCGCCAGCAGTGCGTTGGCCACGTTGAAGCGTCCACCCATTGGCAGGTCGATCAGGCGGCCATTCCACCGAAACCGACTGCTTGCCACATCGACCCGATCGATCTGCGCTCGGTGCTCGCCGACCGCGATGACTTCCGGCGACCCTTCGGCCTGGCCAAGGGTGTCGGCGAGCCGACGTCCATAGGGGTCATCGGTCCACAGCACAGCGGTCGAGCTTCGACCGGGGGAAAACAGCAGAGCCTTGGCCTCGTAGTATGACTCCATCGACTCGTGGTAGTCGAGGTGGTCAACGGTCAGGTTCGTGAAGATCGCCGCATCGAAGGCAACGTGGTCGGACCGGCGCTGCACAAGGGCGTGCGAGGACACCTCCATGGCGATGAGCTCGACCCCGTCGGCGACAGCCGCTGCCAGCTCGGCCTGAAGATCGATGGCCTCCGGCGTGGTGCGGGCGCCGGTGAGCGTCCCGATTACCTGCGACTTCAGGCCGGCCGTGCCGGCAACTGACGCGATCATCGACACGATGGTGGTCTTCCCGTTGGTGCCGGTTACCCCGACGACGGTGAGCGCCTCGCTGGGGTTGCCGTAGAAGCGCGCTGCGATGGGCGCCATGGCGGCGCGACAGTCGGCCACCAGGACCTGGGGTACCGCGACCTCGAGCTTGCGCTCCACCACCAGAGCGATCGCGCCACCAGCGATTGCGTCAGCTGCGTGATCGTGCCCGTCGGTGACATCGCCGGGGACGGCAAAGAAAAGCCCACCGGCAGCCGCCTTCCGGCTATCGAAGAACAGCGAAGAGATTTCAGGGTCGTCGCCCATCTCCGTTCCGGGCAGGCGGTCGACCGTTGAGCTCAGCTCACTGAGTCTCATCGGCTGCTGGTTCCTGGGACTGCTCGCCAGCGTCGGTCGGGTTGCCGGCGTCGCCCTCGGGTTCAGGAGGCGGATCGTCGGGGAGGGGCTCCGGTGTCTCAGGGGGCGGATCCACAGCCGCCTCGGGC
>CAZGVQ010000263.1:0-5875 GCA_964529355.1 uncultured Acidimicrobiales bacterium | reverse complement strand
CTGACCGTCTGGTCGCTCTCGTCGCTACGCTCCTTCGCTCTGCGCTTCGCTATGTCGCGCTGCGCTTCGCTATGTCGCGCTGCGCTTCGCTATGAGTCTTCGCGCTCGTGTCGTCCTCCGCCCGCTCCGGACGACCCCAACCGCAGTCCCTTAGCAGTCCCGAAATTTTCGCGTTTCACCACCACAGATGTGGCTAAGCGCGATCAGATCCTGACTCTTCGTTTTGGTGTCAGACACATCTTCGTTTTCGGAACACCCCTGTTCTCTACGAATCTACTTTACAAAGTAAAGTTTGCGTGTATCGTGAAGGTATGACTTCAGATGAGAGTTCCTTTGTTCGGTTGGTTCTTCGAGCCAATGCGGTGTTCTCGCTTGGTACCGGGCTTCTTCTTGCCATCGCTCCGGCGACGGTGGGCGAGTGGTTGGGTGTGTCGATCGACGGGTGGCTCCGCGTGCTTGGTCTGGCTTTGGTCGGACATTTCGTGCTCCTGCTTTGGGCGGCTTCGCTTCCCGATGTGGGTCCGCTTGCTCGACTCAACCTTCTGTCGATTGCGCCGTATCCGCTGCTGATGATCGTTCTTTCGGTGGCCGTCATCGACCGGACGATCGGTCAGGTGCTTCTGCTCGTCGACGGGGCAGTCGTTGGAAGTCTTGCGGTGGCGCTTTGGGCCGGGTTGCGGGGACGCCGAGTTTTGGCCCAATCTCAGCCGGCGTGACAGATACTTCTCAGAACCTTCTCGACGCCCTCGATCGGGTCATCGCCGAACACGGACCGTCCGGGGTCACCCTTCGACGGGTGGGTGCGGAGGCTGGCCTCTCCCACACGGCAGCCGCTCACTACTACAAAGACAAGCCAGGGCTGTTCACCGCGTACATCGCACGGGCGTGGAACATGGTGGCCGACGGTGTCGAGGAAGCCTCGAAGATCACCGACGACCGTGCCGCACTGCTTGCCGCCGGAGTGTCCTATGCCGAGTTCGCCATCGACCAACCATCGATGTTCGCCGTGATGAGTCGCCTCGAACTCACGCGGGTCGACACGCCGGAACTCTGGGCAGCACGCGAGCGAGGGTTCTTCGGGCTCGCAGCGTTGATCGAGCGCGCTCAGGCGGGCGGATGGGCGTCGCATCGCGACCTGCTCGATCTCGTGAGCACCACCTGGGCATTGGTACATGGATTCGTCGACCTCTGGGTCGGAGGACCTCTCTGGGCCCCCTACGACGGCAACGAACTTCAACCGACCCTAAAACGAATCCTCAACGAGACACTCGACGCACTCGATAGCCAGTAACGCCTTCCCACGGGCATGGCCTGACGACCCAGGCGGAACGTTCGGTGCAGAATCCGGAAAGCGACTGCTATCCCGAACTGGCGAGATGCTGGCGGCGGGCCTCATACATCGCGATCGAGGCTGCGGTTGCCACGTTGAGCGAGCCGACCTTGCCGAGTTGAGGCAGATAGGCCACGTGGTCGACCGCGGCCAGCGTTGCGGCGGTGACGCCGCGATCTTCGTGCCCCACCACCAGACAGGTCGGCGGCGTCAGATCGATTTGATCAAGGGGCTCAGCTGCGTCGGCCAGTTCCACCGCCACCAGCTGAAAACCGGCCGCTCGAGCGAGCTTCATCGCTTCGGCCGATGTCTCGCATGCGGTCCACTCCACGTAGCGGTCGGTGCCCAGGGCGGTCTTGCCGACCTTGGTGTTGTCGGGTGTTGTTTCGGTGGCGGCGATCCAAAGGTGCTCGACCCGGTAGGCGGCGGCGGTGCGAATGATGGCGCCGAGGCTGAACGGGCCCTGCACCCCTTCGACCATCATGGCCAGGCGGGCCGTGGTCTTGCGTCGGGTCTCGCGGTGCAACCGCTTCATCCCGGTTCCGTCGAGTTGCTTCATTGTCGGGCCTTCACTTCGAGAATCCGAAACGCTTTTCGCGAGCTGAGTTTCTGCGCTGGCCAGCCCTGCTCGTTGAGCCATCGGGTGAGCGAGTCGGCGCCCAGGTGCTTCTGCACCACCAGATACGCAATGCCGTCGGGTGTGAGTCGGTCGAGCCACAGGCTGAGAAGTTCGTGAAGGGCCGATTTGCCGATACGAATCGGCGGATTCGAGTAGATGCGATCGAACCGCAGATCGGGAACGTCGGCCGGGTCGGCCACATGGACGTTGGCCAGGTCGGCCGCCTCGGCGTTGCTTTCGCAGAGCTGGCGGGCCCGCTCGTTCACATCGACCGCCCACACCTGCGCATCGGGGGCTCTGGTGGCCAGCGTGAGTGCGATGGGGCCATAGCCGCAACCGATGTCGACCATCGTGAACGATGCTGGCGCGTTCGCCGGCGGGTGTGGCGCGTTGAGCAGCAGCTCTTTGGTGCCGGTGTCGACCTGCTCGGAGGCGAACACGCCTCGATCGGCGGTGAGGCGAAGGTGCACGTCGGGAAGCGAGAGTTCGAGCACCCGAGGCTCCGAAGCGACCGCGGGGGAGGCCGAAAAGTACTGGTCGTCGGCTGAATCGGCCGGTGTATCTTCTGGCCTTTGGCTCGGACTGGACACCCGCCTGACGGTAGCCTGAAGGTATGGCCCGCTACTCCATCCGGTATGTCGGCGATCCTGTGCTGCGAGAAGCGGCCAAGGACGTCACCGACATCGACGGCAAGCTCGCAAAGCTTGCCCGCGACATGTTTCCCGTCATGTACGACGCACCCGGAATCGGATTGGCCGCGCCTCAGGTCGGTGTGGCCAAGCGTATGTTTGTCTATGACTTCGGCGACGGGCCCGGCGTGCTGATCAACCCGGTGGTTGTCGAAAGCGACGGCGAGTGGCTCTACGAGGAAGGGTGCCTGTCGGTTCCGGGTCTCTCTTGGGAGATCACCCGGCCCAAGGAGATCCATCTCGTCGGTTACGACATGGACGGCAACGAGGTGTCCATCGAGGCCGACGAGCTCGAGTCGCGCCTGTACCAGCACGAGATGGATCATCTCGATGGCATTCTGCTCCTCGATCGTCTCGACGAGGAAACCCGGGTCGATGCGCTCAAGACCATCCGCGAACTCGACTTCGCCTCGATGAGCAAGCGCAAACGGGCCAAGATCGCCGACGATCTGTCGCTGCCCTAGCTGGCAACCGCAACCAATGCTCAAAGCACCCCCGGCGTCGGTTGAACGCATTGTCTATCTGGGCACCCCGCAGATGGCGGTTCCGCCTCTGGCGGCGCTTGCCGAAGCAGGATTCGATATCGCACTGGTCATCAGCGCCCCCGACAAGCGGCGAGGGCGAGGCAAGGAGCTGAGCCCTACCCCGGTGAAGGCCAAGGCGCTCGAACTGGGAATTCCGGTGTCGGAGTCGGTCGACGACGCGTTGGAGGTCGATGCCGACCTCGCAGTAGTGGTGGCATTCGGACAGCTCATCAAACCACCGGTGCTCAAGCGGCTGGCCATGGTGAACCTGCACTTTTCATTGCTGCCCAGGTGGCGGGGCGCGGCACCGGTCGAGCAGGCGATCCTCGCTGGCGACTCGGTGACCGGTGTCGGCGTGATGCAGCTGGCCGAGGGACTCGACACCGGCGACCTCTACGCCGAGGTTGAGGTGCCAATTGGCGATGATCAGACCGCCGACGAACTGCGCATCGAACTGGTTGACGCCGGGTCGCAGCTATTGGTCGAGACGCTTCGGTCTGGGCTTGATGTGCCGAGACCCCAACAAGGCGAGGCCTCCTACGCCCGAAAAATCTTCACCGACGACCTCCGTCTCGACCTCGGCCGCCCGGCTATCGAGCTCCACCGCATCGTGCGGGTGGGCAATGCGTGGACCACCTTTCGCGGCAAGCGTCTGAAGGTCTGGCAGAGCCGACTGGTCGACCAGTCAGGCTCGGGCGACGTTCCGCCTGCCCTGCCGGCTGGTGTGGTAACCCTTCACGACGGTGGGGTAGTGGTGGGCACCGGCGAAGGACTTCTCGAACTCCTGGTGGTGCAGCCCGAGGGCAAGGCGCGCCAGGACGCGACGGCGTGGCGAAACGGTGCCCAACCCAGCGCCGATGAGGTGCTCGGAACCTGATGGCAGCCAAGAAAGGTGAACGTCGCGCGGAAGGCGCCAAAGGGGCCGCGCACGAAAGCGCCCGAGGAATCGCGCTCGAGGCCGTGATCCGAATTGAGCGCGACGGCGCGTACGCCAACCTGTTGCTTCAACAGATGCTCTCCAAGAGCAAGCTCGAGACCCGCGACCGGGGTTTTGTTACCGAGCTGGTCTACGGGTCGACGCGGATGAGTCGGGCCTGTGACTACCTGGCCAACCGGTTCATCGCCGACCCGCCACCAGTCGAGGCGGTGGCTGCGCTGCGACTGGGTGTCTACCAACTGGTGTTCCTGGGCACCCCGCCTCACGCAGCGGTCAACGACACGGTTGAGGTGACGCCGCATAAGTTTCGCGGGCTGGTCAACGCGGTCCTTCGCAAGGTCATCGACGCTCCGGTTTCGTATCCCACCGACGCTATTGCGCTCAGCTACCCCGACTGGTTGTTCGACCTGTTCATCGAGCAGTTCGGCGACGACAAGGGCCGGGCGCTCATGGCATCGATGAACGAGCCGGCCGAAGTGGTCGAACGCGACGACGGCTATCGCCAGGATCGCAGCAGTCAGATGGTCGCAGCGCTGGTCGCCGGCGATCGCGTGGCCGATATCTGCGCCGCGCCGGGCGGGAAGTCCACCTACATCGCCGGACCGGTTGGCGGGGGAGCGTTGGTGATGGCATCGGACCGACGTCTGAGCCGGGCGCGTCTGGTCAGCGAGAACAGTGCCCGTTTGGCGCTCGACAATGTGACATCGGTGGTCGCCGATGGCCGGCAGCTTCCGTATCGACCCGGTTCGTTCGACACGGTGTTGGTCGATGCGCCGTGTACCGGGTTGGGGGCGCTGCGCCGTCGGGCCGATGCCCGGTGGCGTATTGGGAAAGAAGATGCCGGGCGCTTATCTAGTCTGCAGGTCGAGCTGATTCTGGCGGCGGCCGACCTGGTTGCCGAGGGCGGCGAGATCATCTACAGCGTGTGCACCGTCACCGACGCCGAGTCGATCGACGTCGGGGCCAAAGTGGCCGAATTGGCGCCGCACCTCGTGCCCTTCGACGACTTCCCCGAAGGCTGGGAGCGGCACGGAACCGGCGCTCGACTGCTTCCCGACGCCGACAACGATGGCATGGCGGTCATCCGCTTTCGCAAAACCGGTTCGGGCGACTAGCCCGTCGGCTACTGCGCAGGTGGCGGCGGTTGTTCGCCAGGGGACTCCGGCGTCGGGGCGCCATCTGGTGACGCAGTCTCGGCCGTGCCTGGCATGTCGCGCAGATCGCCCTGTCGAGGGGTCAGTGCCGGAGCGATACGGGCGGCCTCGCGTGACTTGCTGAAGATGGTGATGTTCTGCATGGCCATCGACCCGAGGATGAAGATGCCGAAGATAGCGCCGGTGCCGAACCACACCAGAAGAAGGATTCCGGCTGCGACGGAAAACACCACCGACACCAACGCGGCGCGGCGTTGCCGGGTCTGGCGGTCGCCGGGGATGAGGTCGGTCATGATGTGGCCGCCGTCGAGCGGCACGATGGGCAGGAGGTTGAAGGCGCTCCAGCCAAAGGTGGTGAACAGCGCGATGTTGATGAGGTTGTTGTTGAAGCGGGTGTCGGCGAGCACGTTGGCCTGGTCGAACACCAGCACGCCAGCGCCCAACACAACGCCGGTGAGTGGCCCGGCGAAGCTGATGAAGATCGACTGCAGCCGCGTTGGGGCTTCCTTGAGTCGGTAGCGGGTAAGGCCGGCCATGCCGGCCAACGAGATGGTGGGAATGCCGATCACGCCCTGGGAGCGGGCTGCGAATGCGTGTCCGAACTCATGGATCAGCACCGAGA
>CAZGVQ010000262.1:0-5883 GCA_964529355.1 uncultured Acidimicrobiales bacterium | reverse complement strand
GAGCGAGCTCGCGAGTGAGGGACCGGGGAGATTGTCACACCCTCTCAATAGGGTCTTGTGTATCGCTCCGAAGACTCATGGGGCGGAGGAAAGTACGAGAAAAGGTGTCCCGCAGTGTCTGGTAAAGAAACAGCTGAACCAAAATCATCTGAGCGAAAATCAACGCAGACTCAGGCCTTTGGCGTTGGAAAGCGCGAGAGCCATGATGCGTCGGCGTTCTACGCCCGCTTCACTCCGCCGGTGCTGTCCGACGACGACGAACTCGGCCCGCGGCCCGAACTCGACGATCCCTGCATCCTGGGCGACGCCACGAACATGTCGATGCTGCCCGACAAGTGTGTGGCGTTGGTCGCCACCTCGCCGCCCTATTTTGTCGGCAAGGAGTACGAGCACGCGGTGCTTAGCGACGATAAGGATCCCAGCGATCCGCGCGCCGGCGTTCCCACCTCTTATCTCGATTATCTGCAGATGCTGCGCGACGTGTTCAGCGAGTGTGCCCGGGTGCTCGAGCCCGGCGGCCGTATCGCCGTCAACGTCGCCAACCTTGGCCGGAAGCCCTACCGGAGCCTGTCGGCCGACATCATCAGCATTCTTCAGGACGACCTGGGCCTCCTCCTTCGGGGCGAAGTGATTTGGCACAAGGCCGATGGCGCTACCGGCTCGCTGGCCTGGGGCTCGTACCGCTCGGCTTCCAACCCGGTGCTTCGCGACCTCACCGAGCGGGTGATCATCGCCAGCAAGGGTCGGTTCGACCGAGCACCCAGCAAGAAGATTCGCGAAGAGCAGGGCTTGCCCTGCAAGAGCACGCTCAGCGCCGATGAGTTCATGGAGGCCACGCTCGACGTGTGGCGCATCGACCCAGAGAGCGCGAAGCGGGTGAATCACCCGGCACCGTTTCCGGTCGAGCTCCCTCGAAAACTCATCGATCTCTACACCTACGAGGACGATCTGGTTCTCGACCCGTTCCTCGGTTCCGGCACGACGCTCGTCGCGGCTGCTCGCACCGGCCGTCGAGGAGTTGGGTTCGATCTCGATCCGGAGTACATCGGTATCGCTCGCGGCCGTCTCGAAGCCGAGCGAGCCCATCCCCGGTTTGCGCCGGTGCAGGTCGAGGGTGTCGACGGGCTGTTTGAACGGCCAGCACCCGAGTCGACGGCCGAGAATTTCCAGGCCCGAGCCACCCAGGAGGGCAAGAAGGCGCACGACCTCGCCCAGATGGTGCTCGAGGAGTCCGGCTTCACGGTGGTCACCGACAAACCCAAGATCACCAAGCTCGGAATTCAGTTCAACTTTCTGGTGACCGACGAAACCGAAGGTCGCGAGTACTACGTCGATGTCGCTGGTGCATTCACAACCGCCCGCCCCGGGCTCATGCGCACCGACACGCTGTGGAAGATGCTGGGCCGAATTCATGTGCTGAAGAGCTTCGATCCCGAAGCACGGGTACTCATTCTCACCTCGAACCTGCCCCGTCCGGGTAGCGAGGGGTTCAAGGCGCTTCGAGCGGTCGGCCCAAGCTCGGTCTTTGATGCCGTCGAGATGTTCGACCCCGCCGGGGTCGAGCGGCTCACGCACTACGCCTCGGTCGGGCCCGATATCGCACTGCCCGGCTTCTGGTCTGAAGAAGACCTGGTTTAGGCGGTTCTGATGGGTGCCAGCGTTGCCTATGCGGTGGTGCACGATGACCCGCCGCGGGTGTTTGTCGCCGACGACATCACGGTCCTGCAACGGGTTCTCGCGCTCGAAGTTGTGGCTCGAACCGACCCGATGTCGCTCAAGAAGGAGGCTCGCGACGAGCTTCGAGAGGCGCTGTTCGAAGAGCGATGGGCCGACTCGCTCTCGAGGTGGATAAACCACACCGACATTGCCGTCGACGTCTATACCCATTTGCCGGTCTACACCGATCGACATCTTCCTCCCGACCTTCTCG
This sequence comes from uncultured Acidimicrobiales bacterium, assembly GCA_964529355.1. GTDB lineage: Bacteria > Actinomycetota > Acidimicrobiia > Acidimicrobiales > SHLQ01 > CALLQB01. The sequence goes on along the minus strand of CAZGVQ010000262.1, from coordinate 3,953 downwards.
GGGCCCAGCTGCAGTTCAGTCGCCTCTTTCGCGACTAAGCCGAGGAGACCATGTCATCGCTGCGCACCGAGATAACCGAGATCGTTACGGGTCTGGCGTTGCTCGGCTACCGCGAGCTCGACCATGCGTTGGGGGTTCGCCCGCGCCTGGTGAGCCACGTCACCGAAGACCACTTCGACCGCCTCGACGAGGCACGCGCTGGCGGCAAGTTCAACCTGGAGTTTGAGACCGCATGGGAGAACGGGCTGACGTTTGCCCAGGCCCAAGATGGGTTGCGGGGTCGGGTTCCGTGGCAGGTCGAGTGGAAAGGTCCACACAAGCCGCCCGGCTACGAACAGATCCCGGCCGATCTGCGTATCGACCACGTGTACCTCATCAGCTGCAAGTACGGATCCAACATCCTGCACAACGTGTCGCCGAGCCACCTGTTCGATCGAAAGCTGGCCGAGAAGCGGGTCGATCGCTCCGATTGGTTTGGCGAGGTCGCCTCCGAGGAGTTCCAGGATTTGTATGACCAGAGCAAAGCTCTGGTGGGGCTCGGGTCGTTACCCGCCCGAGTCGAAGATCTTGAGCCCGAGCATCGCACCGAGCTGAAGAACGCGCTTCCCAAAGGGGGCTCGTGGCCTGACGAGCTGGTCGAACCGTATCGGTGGTTTGTGAACACCGTGTCGCAACAGTCGGCCGAACGTTGGAAGGCCCAACTGGGAACCAAGGCCGCTCGCGAGGAAATGCTGTGGCGTCTATTGCGCCTTCAGGCCTCGCCCTATTTCGTGCTGGGCGCCTCCACCGACGGCGATCCGCTCCGCTACCGGGTTGGCACACCGTGGGATTTTCGTGATCGGTTCGACATCAAGAAGTTTGATGTCTGGGGTGATTCGGTAGGTCAGCCGTTGGTCCGGTGGCGGGCCGAGGTACTCGACACGATCGACGACTCGGTGCGCAATGTCGATGGCCATGTCGAGGTTCGATGGAGTCATGGCCGATTCGGCGGTGCTCCCGAAGCCAAGGTGCACCTCACCACTCCCCACCACGAGGTGGCCGGGTACTACCCGATCGTCTGAGGTTGGGTTTCGTGCTCGACGGGTTCGCTGGTTGCGGGTTCGTGGAGTTCGCGGGCCAGGGCCGGAGGTGGCACAAACGGCTTCGCCGGGCCGAGATGATCGACCTGGTCGATAGATGCTTTGGCGGTCTGCCAGCGACGGATGATGAGCGCTCGAGTCACCTCGGCATCGCTGGCCACATAGGCCTGCCGCTCGGCGTCAGTGAGGAGGTGCATGCGTTCGCGATCGACCTCGATCGGTTCGAGGCCAACCAGCTTGGCCATTGGCTTTAGTCCACATGCCAGGCGCATGACGGCGCCCGCGTCGGCCCGGAAGACCCGATAGCCGTCGAGGTGCTGGTGCTGGTGCCAGGTTGCACGGTAAGAACCCGGATGCCCCGACAGCGGTTCGTTGCGGGACCGAATGGTGGGGTCGTGCCACAACAAAAGCCCGGTCTGCACGCCGCACAGGTGGGCCCGGTGGGCAATGAAGGGCAGGTCGAAAGCGGCGCCGTTCCAGGTAACCAGAACGCCAGCCGGCAGCGAAGCGACGGCGGCATCGAGCCGGGCGAGCAGGCTTGACTCGTCGCCTTCGATGACGATGCGGTCGTGCTCTCCGATGATGGCAACCGACGTGATGGGCGCGATGGCCGGGTCGAGACCGTCGAGCGTGGTGTCGGTTTCGATGTCGAGGCCGTAGAGCGGCAAGGCGGTGGGATCCGTTGTTGCGATTCTTCGACCATAGATCGCCCATACGACACGGTTGGGCTTGGGCGGTCCCGAACGTGCAGCCCCGATGGGTTAGGGCGTGTCGTCGAGCAGCGGTTGGAGGTGGCGGCCCAAGCGTTCGCGGAAGTCCCGGTCGTAGGCCTCTTCGGGGTCGGTTCGAACCGCCACGTCGAGCACGTGGGCATCGTCTCCCACCAGAATCCGCCACCGGTTCTCGCGCACGCCATCGAGAATCACCGTGGCCGCTTCGTCGGCGGTCATCGGAGCGCTGTTGCGGAACGTGGCCGCCATTTCGGTGACCGCTGGGTCGGTTTCGCCGCCGTGCACCACCACTGAGTTCTCGGCGATTCCGGTACCGATGTGGCCGGGCATAACCACCGACACACCAACGTGCGGAGCGTTGATTGCCAGGTCGGTGATGAGCGCTTCGGTGAATCCTTTGACGGCAAACTTGGCTGCGCTGTATGCGGTGTGGGAGGTGTCGGGTCCCAGTGATGCCCAGAATCCGTTGACGCTGCTGGTGTTGATGAGGTGGGCCTCGGGGGCCTCGATGAGGAGGGGAAGGAACGTTCGCGTTCCGAGGTAGACGCCGCCCCAACAGACATTGAAGGTGCGCTCCCAGGCGTCGCGTTCGTCGACCACCATGCTTCCACTTCCGGCGATGCCGGCGTTGTTGAACAGCAGGTGGACATGGTCGGTCTGGTGCTGCTTCATCACATCGTCGCGAAGCTGATGCCATTGGAACTCGTCGGAAACGTCACACTTGTGTCCGGTGACGCGAACTCCGGGAGCGGCGGCACTTACCCGCTCGACCGTGTCAGCCAATTTGTCGTCGAGCACGTCGCAGAGCGCCACATGGCATCCGGCGGTTGCCAGCTGCATGGCGAGCGATCGGCCCATGCCGTCTCCGGCTCCGGTAACGACGGCGACTTTGTCGGCGAAAGAATCCATGACTGCATCCTTCCCCGTCCCGGCGCGGCAGAGAAAATCGACAGGTGTCCGGGTTTCAGCCTTCGCAGCGGACGGATCGATCTCGGCGACCGACCGAACAGGAGTCGGTGCCCTGTCCGCCATTGAGACGGTCCCTTCCCGGTCCGGCATCGAGATCGTCGTCCCCGAGCTTTCCGAGGAGTTGGTCGCGTCCGGCGCCACCGCGAAGCTGATCGTCGCCCTTGCCGCCGACGAGTCGGTCGTCACCCGCACTACCGAAAAGCTGATCGCCGCCGGATTCGCCGAACATCTGGTCGGCTCCGGTCCCGCCGTAGACAACATCGTTGCCGCTTCCGGCAACGAGAAGGTCATCACCTTGGTGGCCCATGAGCGTGTCGTTGCCCCCGCCTCCCAAGATCGTGTCGTCACCGTTTCCGCCCAAAATGACGTCGTTGCCACTACTCCCGATGATGCGGTCGTCTCCGTCGCCGCCCTGTATCGGAGTGTTCCGATCGCTCACCGAGACGATCACGGTGTCGTCTCCGGCGCCCGCATCGACGATGTAGGTGCCATCGATGGTGAGATGATCATCTCCATCGCCACCGAGAACAGCGCGGAGTTCCGCAACGGGGAATGAGTTAGTGGTATGGGCCGCAATGATCTCGTCGTTTCCATCGCCGCCGTCGATGCTTCCTGAGCCGGTGATGATGTCGTCGCCATCGCCGCCGATGAAGGTGTCGTAGAAGGTGCTCCGGTATGGGCGAGGAGCAGAGCGGTCCGGATCGCCGACGATTTCGTCGTCACCTGCACCGGTGGAAACAACGTCGGTGCCTCGACCATCAAATACCAGGTCGTCGCCTTCGTCGGTCGTTATCGTGTCGTCTCCGGATCCGCCGCACACCATGTCGTTTCCGCCGCGCCCAAAGATCTGGTCGTTGCCAGCCGAACCGACGATGACGTCATCAGCCGCCGACCCCTGTTGGCCGAGCACGATCGCTGCAGTCGCCGGTATGCCTTCACAGGTGAAGTCCTCGAGCACTGGTGTCCTCGAGTGAACCAGGGCCGCAGGGGTCGGTAGCGACCATGGCGTGCCATCTAGGAGGTCTTCGAGAAAGAGTAATTGCGACATGTCGTCGCCGACGAGAAAGACGCTGGGAAGTCGGCGAGAATCAGGCCCAGTGTTTATGTCCGCTCTAGCCGACGCGAGCACGACATCGTTGATGCTCGGCTTCCACAGATATGCATCGTTCGAGGG
>CAZGVQ010000261.1:0-5892 GCA_964529355.1 uncultured Acidimicrobiales bacterium | reverse complement strand
GGCTCGGCAACCGAGACCTGGCTGGTCGGCGACTGGAACGGCGATGGCGCCACCACACCCGCCTCGTACACGCCGAACCCCGAGGGAGCCGGCCTCTTTACCTTCTACGGCGCCGACGGCATCCAGGTCGGCGAAGCCGAGATGTTTGGTTCACCCTCGGCCGTGCCCCTCGTCGGCGACTGGAATGCCGACGGCATCGACGACATCGGCACCTGGGTCACCGCCGGCAACGATGGCATCTTCTTCCTGGGATCCGGCGACGTTGATGACCCCGACGCCGAACCGCTCATCGCCCGCTTCGGACAAGCTGGCGACATTCCGATCATCGGCGACTGGGACGGCGACGGCTACGACGGCCCAGGCATCTACCGACCGAGCACGGCCACCTTCCATCTGGCCGACCAGCGCGGCCGACCGCTCGGCGCTCCCGTCGAGCAGGCAGAGGTCGCCGCGATACCTGCGACCCTCGAGCCGCAGGCTGGCGCAGTATTTCTCGAAGCCATCGCCGCAACGGCAGCCGGACAGGCGCTCACCGATATCGGTGTCCTCGACCTCATCACCGAAGCGCGCTCATCGAACATCCACAATCGCTACACCGACGAGTTTCTCGCGGACTTCTCCGCAGCCACTCCCCTGGTAGCCGACTGGGATGGCGATGGCTTTAGCGACCTTGGCCTGGTTCGCCACAGCCCCGACCTGACACTCGTCGAGCGATTCGATGTGCACCATCACTCGATGGGGTTCGTCGAACTGCCTTGGTCGGCCGGTGTCACCGCCGGGCGTTGGGAGCCGCGACCGATGGTGACGATGGAACTCGACGCCACTTCGGTCACCGACATCACTGCACACGAGGGCGAAGACGTCCCGCTTGCCCGGGTAGGCGGCATCCTGGTGCACGTCGATATCGCTGAAGAGTTGGCGGCCATGATCGATGCCGCAGCAGCCGATGGCATCACCCTCACCGGGTGGGGCTGGCGCAGCCACCAACGCCAGATCGAGCTTCGGGCCCAGAACTGCCCCGACATCTGGGAGAGCCCACCAAGTCAGTGCTCGCCTCCAACCGCCATCCCGGGCCATTCCCGTCACGAGTCCGGCAACGCCGTCGACTTTCATGTTGATGGCACGGCACTCCGACGCTCGTTCCCCGAGTTCGCCTGGCTCCAGGAACACGCCGCCGACTACGGGTTCTTCAATCTGGCCTCCGAGCCCTGGCACTGGTCTGATACCGGCGGCTAGAGGTCGATAGATTGAAAATAGCTTCAGGCTCTATGGTCTCGCCATGGATCTCCTTGTAACGACTGACTGGCTTGCGAGTGAGCTGGGTGCCGACGACCTGGTCATGCTGGATTGCAGCGTGTTCCTGGTATTGAGCGACAACGGCTTCGTGTCTGAGAGCGGGCGAGCGAACTTTGAGGAGCACCACATCGCGGGAGCCCGGTTCGCCGATCTGACGGGCGATCTGGTCGACACGGACTCACCGAATGGATTTGCGATGCCCACGCCTGCGGCCTTCGGGACAGCCATGGAGCGACTAGGAGTGTCCGATGCCAGTCGGGTGGTGGTCTACGACGCCGACGGCAGCTCGATGTGGGCGGCTCGTGTGTGGTTCATGCTGCGGTGGATCGGGTTCGACAACGCAGCCATCCTTGATGGCGGGCTGAAGGCGTGGCAGGCCGAAGGTCGGGCCACCGAATCGGGACCTGGACAGTCGGCAGCCGTGCCGGCCGGATCGCTGTCATTGACTCCACGGCCCGGAATGGACGCCGACAAGGACGAGGTCATGGCCATGATGGCCGACGGCGGGTCATGCCTGATCGATGCCCTGCCACCGGCGATTTTCCGTGGTGAGATCAAGGTCTATGGAGATGGCGGACACATCCCAGGTGCCATCAACATTCCGGCGAGCGGCATGGTCGATTCCGAGACCGGTCGATTCCTGCCCCTGGAGGAGATTCGACCGATGTTCCCCGACCAACCTGAGGCCCGCATGGTGGCCTATTGAGGCGGCGGCATCGCGGCGTCGGTCGACGCCTTCATGATGACCCGTCTGGGCTACACGGATGTGGCCGTGTATACCGCCAGTCTGCAGGAGTGGACCCGCGACCCCGACGCACCGTTGACGTTCTGACAAACGTGAACGCAGGCATGGACGATCTCGAACTTCGCGCAGCGATCTATCGCTGGATTCTGAACACTGGGAGTGTGCCCCTTCGCGCCGACCTGGCGACTCTGGTCGATAGTTCCGGCTCGCTCGATGAGCAACTGCGCCGTCTTCATGATGGCCACATGATCGTCCTCGACGACCGACCCGACCGGCTCGGTGAGATACGGATGGCCTTGCCGTTTTCGGCCGAACCCACCGGCTTCCACGCCGAGAGTCAGCGTGGCTCCTGGTTCGCCAACTGCGCATGGGATGCCCTGGCCATCGCAGCAGCGCTGCACGAGGACACCCACATCACCGCAACCTGGACCGACACCGCCGAGCCATTGCAGTTCTCCATTGTCGGTGGCGAAATTGTCGGTGGCGAAATTGTCGGTGGCGAAATTGATTCCGCCACCCAGCCGCCGGTGGCTGACGGGTTTGTGCATTTCGCGATCCCGGCCCGGCACTGGTGGGATGACATTGTCGAGACGTGAAGCACCATCACGTTTCTCCGGTCGGAGAACAACACCACCGGTCGAAGCGTCCGCATCCGCGATATGTGGACCCTCTCGCAAGGCTGGTACGGCGACCGACTCGCAGCCGACTACCGACCAGCGCCGGTCAGCCATCTCCAGTCACTTTTGACCAACGTTGGGCTCACCGACCCCTTCTGGGCGCTGTCGTGACTTCAGGGCTAGGAGCGAATGAAGCTGTCCCACGTCTCTGCCAGTCGGTCCATTGCGGTTTCGAGAACGTCGACGGGAGCCGTGAAGGGAATCCGGATGCTGGAGCAATCAGCGTCGTTGGGGCAGAACTGCCGGCCTGAGGCAGCAAGAACTCCGCGTTGGCTCGCCGCCTGCACAAAGGCATCGGCCGAGACGCCGTTCGGAAGCGTTGCCCACAGCGACAGTCCACCTCGCGGAGCAACGAAGCTCCAGCCTTCGAAGTCCGCCTTGATGCGGCGGGTCAGAACTTCAGCTGATGGTCGAATGTCTTCGACCCGGGCCGCGACGAACTCGTCGTATCGACGGATCACTTCGATGCCGAGCAGTTGGCTGAGTGCCGGGGTGAACATGTCGAGCACCGCCTTGTGGGAGCGGAGGCGATTCACCACCTGGGCGTCGGCCCGCATCCATCCGAGCCTCAGGCCCGGCCATGCGACCTTGCAGATCGACCCCACGGTGATCCCGTACCCACCGGTCTGAAACTCATCGATGGCCGGTAGATGCCGGCGGTCGAAACCCAGATCGGCCGCAACCCGGTCTTCCAACACCGGAACTCTGTACCGCTGAGCGATTGACGCGACTGCTTCCACACGCTCGGGCGGCAATCGGGTACCGGTGGGGTTCTGATGCTGCGGGTTCAGCGCAATGAGCACCGGCCGAAAGCGAGACACCTTTGCCTCGAGCTCATCGACGATGATGCCGTGCTGATCCATGCGGACGGGCTCGAACCGCGCTCCTCGGTGTCGGACTGCGTCGATCAGGCCGGGCCAGGTGTCGTCTTCGCCAAGCACCGTGTCGCCAGGGTGGACCATCGAGTTCACGACGAGGGTGATGGCCTGCTGTGCGCCGCTGGTGACCATGATCTGGTGGGGGGAGGTGGCCATACCCTGTGAGGTGTGCAGCTCGGCGATCATCTCTCGCAGGCTCCACCAGCCGAGCGGTTCCGATCCGTCCAGGTCGGCGACGTGCTCGCTCAGGTTGAGGTTGTCAACCAGAGCGGCCATCGATGGCAGGAGCCGCGGAATCGCCTTGAGCAGGTCGAGCGCACCGCCCTCGTTCATCCACAACCGCTCACCGACAAAGTCAACATCGGTGGACGTGCGGACCAGGTTGCCGGTGACCGTTGTGCCCTGCCCCTGAACACGCGACACCCGGTCGTTGGATTCGAGCAGATCGAACGCCTTGACCACGGTGCCCCGCGAGACCGCGAGATCCTCGGCAAACCGGCGTTCGGGTGGCAGGCGGTCGCCGGCACGGAGGCTTCCATCGTCGATCAGCGACTCAACGCCGCTCGCGAGCTGTTGATAGATCGGTCCGGTGCCACTGGACCACTGGCCTAGCAATTGGACCAGTCGATTGGTCCCCACTTTTGCGTCTTTGGATCTCGACTTCACGGTGTCCATTCCGTCATCGTAGGGACATGACCACGATGACTCAAGATCCAATTTCACAAGAATGGACCAATTCGGACGAATTGACTGCTACGGCAGGCGCCCTTGGAGCAAAACTGGAGGCCTTTGCGGTAGCTGAGCTTCCGCCGGTGCTCACTCCATACATTGCTGCTTCCGCCGCCGAACTCACGGAACAATCAGACGTTGCATGGCGGCTGAGCGGCGATTCGGCACAGATAGCTCTGCTGCGGATCATCGCAAGAGTCACCATCCTGGCGCCCGACGCGTCGGGCCCGCATACCGCGGCCCTCATCCGGCAGCTCGATCGGCTCAGCCGAAGGCGGAGCTGAGTTCGCTGAACGAGTGCTTCGGGCCATCGATCGAGTACGTGTTCGGGGTCTCCTGAACCGCCACCACGGCTAGCCTTGGTATGGAGGTCTCACCGATGCTTCAACTCGTCGCCATACTCGGTCTGGGAGCCGCCATCGCGGCGATGCTCGCGTATTCGGGCAAGACCCAGGCCGCGAAAGCCATCGGGATCGTCATTATCGGTCTCGTCGTCGCGTTTGGCGGCCTCATTGTGTTCGGGCTGCTCTTCAACGACTAGGCAAGCCGCGCACCGGCGTCAGTTTTCGTCTTGGCCGCGGCGCCACACCGGATCGGTACCGTCACGCTTTCCGGTGATGTATTCAGGACCGAACCCCAGGGCTCTCACGCTGTCGAGGCGATTCCACTCGACGACGATTTGTCGATGGGCGATGCGCCACTCGGGGCCCTGGCCGAGGTCGCGCCGCTCGAAGCGATCGACATAGCGAAGCCCGGCGATGCTGTCGGCGTCGCCAGCGCCCCTCGCTTCGTCTTTGCGAAGGCGGTGGTAGGCCACGCAGTAAGTCTCGGCCCAGGCAACCGGCGTCTCATCGCCGACCACGCTTTCGTCGTCGAATTCGATGAGCACGTTGCCCAGAAAGTGCATGGTTGACTCGAATCGCTCAAGTTGCCCCTGCACCCACGGGATGAAGTCTTCGACGGTGCCCGAGAAGCCCCCGTGATCATCGGTGGCGCCCGGGTGATAGCAGTCGCGAACCATGTCGAAGTCCCAGCGATCGACACCACGGGCGTAGCGCATCAACACGTCGTGAATCGCCTGGCGATCCAGGAGCTGTCGGACTTCCTGATCAGCCATCTAACCGCCAGCTCGTCGGGCGCGCTCCCGTTCGACCGCCATGTCGAACTCACGCTTGTCGGCTATCTTCTTCTGCTCGGCCGCTCGGCCGACACCTGACCCGAACTCCGACTTCGCTGGTTCGGCTGGTTGAATCTCGCGAGCGAGAAGCCAATTGAGGAACTTCGCGATTCTTCCCATAGCCAATCCTAAGCGCTGCCGCCCTCGCCGGCCAGCGGACTACCTCAACCCTGATCGACGGCATCAGGCCGCGAGTACCGAGTCCCAGAGCTGGCGAACCAGGCAACCACCACCGCTGCGATGAGCGCCCAGGCCACCACGGACAACACCGTCAGCGACGTTCGAAGCGAGTCGCCCACCGCAAAGCTGATCACCACCAACAGCGAGCCATACGAAAGCCGGCCGGCCAACGAGTGCAGCGAAAGATAGGTGGCGCGCTGAGTCTGTGGC
>CAZGVQ010000260.1:0-5905 GCA_964529355.1 uncultured Acidimicrobiales bacterium | reverse complement strand
ATCTTGAGGTGTTCGAACTGGCACGGCGATGCCTCCTTTTCCCAAACGATTCGATTGCCGTGCTTCAACACCCGACATCGCTGGTCGAAACGCCAGCATCGAGCGAAGTGCCCGGGGAGGTCATTGCCTCGTTCACCGCGCCAGAGCGTCTCATCGAAGGTGAGATTGGCATCGTCGAGATGCTCGGACCCAACGAGCGCGTCGTCGCGTTGGCTGTCTCGACGGTCCGAAACGAGGTTGGCTCTGATCAGCGGCTCATCGAATACGTTTTCGATCCCGTGCCGTTGCTGCCGGGCGACTATCAGGTTCTGCTCCGGCTCCTTCCTTGTGGAGAGTCCGGATGCGATGCGACCAGCCCCGCCGATCACGCCGATCGCGCGATGGGTTCGTCAGGAAATCTTCGCCCGAGGCCCTTTGCCTGCGCATTGACCCTCACTGTGGGGTCCGGTCAGAGCCATCGCTTGGATCCAAGCGTTGATGAGGCAGGAACCTGCCGGGACTAGACAGCACCGGCCGGAGACGTAGCGGCTGAGCACACTGCCATCCTGCACGGCCGGGCCTAGCATGCGGGCATGACCTCTCGAATCGCCTGGATGCCGGCCGACCTTGCCACCTATATCGACAATCACTCGACCGCCCCCGAGCCGGTGCAGCAACAGTTGATCGAACGCACAACCGAGCTGGGCGGCATCTCGGTCATGCAGATCGGCGTCAACCAGGGTGCTTTTCTCGAGGTGCTCATCGGTGCGCTTGCGCCGAAACTTGCGGTCGAGATTGGCACCTTTACCGGATACAGCTCACTGGCCATCGCTCGAGCATTGGGGCCCGATGCTCAGCTCATCTGTTGCGATGTGAGCGAGGAATGGACGGCAGTGGCCCAAGAGCACTGGGACGCGGCCGGAGTCGCCGACAAGGTCGATCTGCGGATCGGGCCAGCGCTCGAAACGCTTAAGGCGCTCGACGACACCCCGGTCGACTTTGCCTTTATCGACGCCGACAAGACCGGCTACCTCGCCTACTACGAAGAGCTGGTTCCCCGGCTTTCTGAGCGAGGGGTCATAGCCGTCGACAACACGCTGTGGAACGGGGCCATCATCGACCTCGACGACACCTCCGCCGACACGGTCGCCCTACGGGAGTTCAACGCTCACGTCGTCGCCGACGGGCGGACCATCAGCGCCCTCACCCCAATCGGCGACGGACTCACCCTGATCCGTCGCCGCTGACCAAAGTGAATGAGGTGTCAGGGAACTCATTCACTTTGCGTTGCGTGGGTCCTCGATAACGACCTGGGTGAGACCGGCGACGTGAGGCTGCATCATGTCGAGCGCAACCTGCTGGAGAAACTCGGCCGGCATCACGCATTCGCGACACTCAGCTGTTTCGAGAATCAGGCGTAGTCGGATCATCGAACCCTCGTGTTCGACCAACTCGATATCTCCGCCGTCGGCCGCGATCAGCTGCCGCACCTCCGCGACCGCTGCATCGACTCCGCCCGCAGCATTGGCATCGCTTGACGACGTCTCGCTCGCCGGCGGGGCAACACCAAGCAGCGCAAGGGTCGGATCGACCGCCGCGTCAGCCCAACCTTCGATGGTTGCCTCGTCGGTGCCACCCAGCGGGTGGGGAACTTCGAGAATTCGGATGTCGGGGGCGTCAAGGCCCGCGGCCACCTGCTCGGTGAGTCGCCGAAACTTCGAGGTCGCGACCACCACGGTCGGTACGCCTGCTGCTTCGAGTTGCACGGTGTCGTGGACACTCCACGACGTACAGCTTCCTCAATCGGCCGAGCCGGTGAGCACCAGCTCCACCTCGGCGATGAGTCTGCCCATGACCTCGTCGGGAGCGGCGATGGCCGCGTTCTTCGATTCCACGGCAACGAGCTCGGCTCCGGTCTGCTCGCTGAGCCGCTGAGCCAGGCGGTTCAGGAGAACCCCGGCGTTGGGTTTGCGGTTGTCGAGAATCCCGATGCGTTTGCCGCGTAGATCGTCGGGCGACAGCGCTCGGCCGGTACTGGGCGGCGCGATGCGACCAGCAGGCGTGTAGATCTTCATCCCGCTCCTCCAACTTCCTCGGTAACGCTCTTGGTCATACCCCAGCTGGGAATGACCGAACTGTGTTTGCCTGCCCCGCCGACCACCAGAACCTTGATGTTGTCGGGCGTTTCGGTCATCGCAACCCGGTCATCATCGTTCAGCGCCTGTTGCCATGGCGCCCATGCCAGCAGCTTGAACGCCTGGCGGGCGTCGCCCACCCGCACGGTGGCCTGGTTGAACAGATACGAGGCCACATCGGAGCGCGACCATCCGGCGTCAGCGCAGAGGGCGGCGTGCTCGGGGCATAACGCAATGAAGTACTCGCCCTGGCTGATGGGCGCATTGTTCTGACCCCACGTGGTCATTGCGGACGCCACCTTGTCGAGCACGGCAGCTGGGTTATCGGACTCCATGTCGTGCACGTTGTGTGGGGCTTCGCCGCAGTGAACGGTGACGGCCGACCCGCTAACAATGCCACCGACATCGGTTGCGTAACCGCCCCATGGCGACTCCTCAACGTTTTCGGCGACGCAGTAGGTGTACTTCGCGGGACCACCCTGCGTCGACGCATCGCCCGGCCCAGGAACCGCCCCGGCAACATGAAGGAGAATGAGCCGAAGTGCCCGACCGGTGGTTGCGTTGGCCCGATTGCCCGGTCCGAAGGCGCCGAGGCCGCCGTTGAACCCGCCATCGACAGCCGCTTGCCCATGCACGATGAGGAGAGGCGCGACCGGGTGGGTTGTGGCATTGACACCGCGCAGGTTGAGTTCGGCGGCGGCCAACGCCCGAACTGCTGCGATCAGCACCGGCATCTGACGGGGCTCGCAACCGGCAAGAACGGCGTTGACGGCAACCATGCGGGTGGTCGCTTCACCGAGACGCGGTGGCAGCGTTGCGATGACGTCATCGGCGCCAGCAGCCCCACATGCAGCCAACATCGCGGCGACTCGTTCTTCGGTGGGGGCGATCAGCGGAAGGCCGTCGCCCCAGCCGTGCTCGGCGTAGACAGCCATGACCGTTTCGGGGTCATCAGTTGCTACGTCGAGCTGTAATGGCTGATCCCCGGTCATTCGTCCATGATGATGCAACCGGGACGTTCCGGCAAAGACCCTCGCCACATGACCAACACCACTTCAGCGCACGTGCTTATTGATACCCACACCCATATCGTCTCCCCCGATACCAACCGCTACCCCCAGCGCGGCCAGGTTCTCGCGAACGGAGCATGGTGGAGCGGCGTTGACTGCTCGTTCGAATCGCTGGTCGCCGAGGTGGGCCAGAGCGACGTGGACGGGGTGGTTCTTGTCCAGGCCGCCGGACCATATGGCGCCGACAACACCTACCTGACCGACACGCTCGGGGCTACCGACCACCAGTTCCTAGGGGTCGGCGTGGTCGACCCGGCCGAGGGTGCAGTCGAACGACTGAAGGCGCTTGCCGCGGCCGGCCTGGCCGGTGTGCGCCTGTTTGCCATTCCGTACTCCGCCCCCGGTTGGCTAGCTGGTCCAGTGGGGAACGAACTCATCGACACAAGTGCCGACCTGGGCATAACGGTCGGGGTGTGCTGCCAGCCCGAGGCACTCGACGACCTGGCTATCCAGCTCCAACGCCGGCCCGACGTCACGATGGTGCTCGACCATTGCGGCTTCGCCGACTTCCGCGACGGTCCACCTTTCTCGGCCGCTCAGCCGTTGTGGGATCTGGCCAGCCACAACAACCTGGTCCTGAAGTTCACGCCCACGCTGGTGCGACTCAATGACGCCCAACCCGACCAGCTGCTGCAAGCGCTGGTCGATCACTTTGACGCCGACCGAATCGTGTGGGGAAGCGACTGGCCCCAGCACCGCGAGGTCGACGAACATGGCCGTCAGCTCAGCTACGTCGAACAGGTCGACCGCATCGTTTCGTGGATGACCGAGCTAAGCCCGCAGCAGCAACAACTCATCGCCGGCCAGAACGCATTGCGCCTCTTCCCCGGCATGTTCACCACCCCTGGAGCACCGTGACCACAACACCAATTCCCGATCCGTTCGTGGTGGCTATCTGCTACCAATCGCACTGGTGGACCGAGCCAGGTGCGTTCGACGAGGCCGTCGCCCAACTCGAGAGCATCACCACGCCCGACGGCGGCCGGGTCGAGGTCGTACTCGCCCCCTACGAGGAAGACCACGAACGGCGCTCGGCACGAGGCGCCGACCCATCGCCCGACTGGGCGGCGAGCCAACCCGAGATCGACCCGCAAACACTCGAGACGTTCGGGCGGATGCACGCCGCCCTGGCCCTCGACCTTCCGGCTGGCGTGGTCGACCTCGCCCCTGAGCTCCAGATAGTGCAGGCGTTCGGGGCCGGCTCAGATCAGTTCCTTTCATGCGACTTCGACAAAGCAGGCGTCAAGCTGGTGTCGAGCGCCGGAAGCAACGCCATCGGTATCGCTGAATTCTGCATGGGCCGGGTACTCGAGTTCTACAAGCGGTTCGAACCGACCCGCGATCTTCAGCGACAGAAGCTGTGGAAGCCCCAGTTCGGAAGCGAAGTGGCGGGCAAGACGGTAGGACTGCTGGGCTTCGGCAACATTTGCGCGGCCATCGCCCCAAGGGCGCGAGCATTCGACATGCGGGTGCTGGCCTGCCGCCAATCAGCCAAGCCCGGCGATACCGATCCCGCACTCGATGGCGTCTACCCCGCCGCCGACCTGCACGAGATGCTCGGCGAATCCGATGTGGTGATTGCAGCCGTGCCCCGTACACCCGAAACCGATGGACTCATGGACGCTGCGGCGTTCGCCGCGATGAAAGAGGGCGCCTTCTTCATCAACGTGGGGCGCGGCACGCTGGTGGTCGAGCCCGATCTGGTCGCCGCGCTCGAATCCGGACACCTCGGCGGCGCCGCGCTCGATGTTGCGAGCAGCGAGCCACCAGCCGACGACAATCCAATCTGGGATGCACCCCGTTTGTCGATGTCGTTCCACAACGCCGCGGTGCCCGCCGCCATGTTCGGCAATGTGCATCGAATTTTCGAAGACAACGTACGATCTTTTGTGAACGCCACCTCTATGGAAGGCTGATCTCATGGCTGCTGATATCACCCCCGCCGAAGAAGACCTCCCACTCATCATCTCGGTCGACGACCACGTGATGGAACCTCGCGAACTCTGGCAGCAAGAGCTGCCAGCCAGCATGCGCGACCGGGGACCCCGGGTGGTGCAGGACACGGTGAAGCTCGAGTTCAAGGGCGGCCACTACGGCTTCACCCGAGGCGTCGACGACGGCGACATGTGCGATATCTGGCTCTTTGAGGACAGCGAGACCCCCACCGGGTTTCTCCATGGTCCCGCCGGTGTGCCGCGTAGCGAACAGCGCAACGTGGCTGCGGTGTATGAGGATCTTCGGCCCGGCACCTACCTCCAGAAAGAACGCCTCGAGGACATGACCCTCAATCACGTCGAGGCCGCAATCAACTACCCCAACATCTTTCCCCGGTTCGCCGGACAGGGATTTCTTGAACGCGACGACAAAGAACTCGCTCTTGCTTGTCTCCAGATCTACAACGACTGGATGATCGACGACTGGTGTGGCGGAGCCGGCAAGGGTCGCTTGATTCCACTCACGCTCATTCCACTCTGGGATTCCGAGCTCGCCGCAGCCGAGGTTCACCGCTGCGCGGCGAAGGGCAGTCACGCCATTGCCTTCTCCGAGAACCCATCCAAGCTCGGCTGCGCCACCATGTACTCCGGCGAGTGGGACAAGGTGTGGCAAGCCTGCGTCGATACCGAAACCACCGTGTCGATGCACATCGGGTCGTCGTCGTCCATGCCCACGACATCACCCGACGCTCCCCTGGCCGCGTCGATGTCGCTGTATGCCCAGAAC
>CAZGVQ010000259.1:4762-5925 GCA_964529355.1 uncultured Acidimicrobiales bacterium | reverse complement strand
TGCCAGAGGTGGTGCCAGAGGTGGTGCCAGAGGTGGTGCCAGAGATGGGGTGCGGCGAACAGCGTGGTGCGCGAAGATCAGGCCGACGCGGTGTAGCTCGAGCTACCCGCCTTACCAACAGGAGATACCCATGGCTGAGTTCACGTCCCACGCACCCGGTGCGCCGAGCTGGGTTGATCTCATGACCCCCGATGCCGACGCGGCGAAGGCCTTCTACGGCGAGCTCTTCGGCTGGGCCTGCGAAGACCAGTTCGACGACGACGGCAATCGGGTTTATGTCATGGCGAGCCTCGACGGAAAGACGGTTGCAGGGATGGGAAGCCCGCCACCGGGCGCGCCCGAAATGCCGGCAGTCTGGAACACCTACATCACGGTCGACGACGTCGCAGCCTCCGCCCAGCAGGTTGAAGCCGCTGGCGGCTCGGTGCTCATGCCGGCCATGCAGGTGATGGATTCCGGGTCCATGGCGGTCTTCGCCGACCCCACCGGCGCTGCGTTCTCGGTGTGGCAGCCGAACCAGCACATTGGCGCTCAGTTGACCAACGTTCCCAACACCTGGTCCTGGAACGAGCTATCGACCCGCGATGTCGAGACTGCGAAGGGGTTCTACACCAAGGTCTTCGGGTGGACATACGACGATCACGAGATGCCCGACGGTACCTACAGCGTCATCGAAGGCGGCAACGATGAGGGTATGGGCGCACTGCTCAACATGCCGGCCGAGGTGCCCGAGATGGTGCCGAATCATTGGGCGGTCTATTTCGCCGTCGCCGACTTCTCCGCGTCGGCAACGAAGGCCCGGGAACTTGGCGCCCAACAAGTGATGGACGAAATGACCGTGCCAGGAGTCGGAACCTTTGCCGTGTTCCACGACCCGGCTGGCGCAGCCTTCTACCTCATGCAACCCGAAGAAGCGCCAGCCTGAGCGTCGACCACCCGGTCGCCGGCGCTGTTGCCTAGGTGAGCGCCTTTTCGTAACGATGACACGGGACGTCGAAGGTGCCGGAGCGGGTCTCGGCGGCGTAGGCGAAGAGTCCGGCGTCGGTCCAGCCTGACTTCTCATAGAACCTTCGAGCTCTGGCGTTGCCCGCGACCACCGCAAGCCATGCGGTGTCGTGACCGGCGGCGGCTATCTGTCGCTCGGCCTCGGCGATGAGCACCGA
>CAZGVQ010000259.1:0-4662 GCA_964529355.1 uncultured Acidimicrobiales bacterium | reverse complement strand
GATCACATGCTTTTCCAGCTGGCGGGCACCGATCCCAGAAGTTCTTCGACGTTCCATCTCACCGACTCGTAGCGATCATGGAGTTGTCGACGCCAGTCGTCGGGAAGGCTCAGCTCCGGTGATGGATTGATCCGACGCTCGACTGGAGCGGGTGGGAGCAGCGACGGGTCCAGGCCAAGAAACCCGCACAGCTCCGCGAGCTGGTGTTGTGTTGCTTCGGGGGAGGCAAAAAGCTCCTCGTAGAACATGAAGTGCAGCTGGGCTTCGGGCAGGACGGCGCGCAGGTTGGCGATGGTGGCTTCGTAGCGACCATTCGCGGCGATCATCGGGCGCTCGGCAAACTCCAAAAGGTCGTCGAGCGATTCGACCACGGTCTTCTTGGGACGGTTTCCCGAGAAGTAGCGGGCCGCCGACCAGAGCCGTTCCACCGGGTCGCGCATGATGAACAGCACCTTCACCTTCGGTGCGAGCGCAGCGATATGGGCGAAGCCTTCGACCGGTAGCCCGGCATAGGCCGGCGTGATCTCGCCGATGACCCGATGCGAGTTGGCGGTATGGGCGAACAGGTCGCAGTACCACTGGTCGTCGGGCTCGGTCACCAACGCTTGCCGGGCCAGCCACTGCATCTCGGCCATCAGCTCGGGCTGGCGGCTCAGCTTGGGCCAATCGTGTTTGTTGAGCTGGGTGACGAGGCGCTGATACTTGCGCCTCCGAAAGAACTTGGCGCTGGCGATGTATCGAGCGTCGAAATAGTGGATCTCCTTGTCGACCGGCATCCATACGTCGCGGTGTTGTGCGAGTTGTTGACCGAGCCACGTCGTGCCGGACTTTGCGGCGCCGACCCCGACGAAGAACGTCTGGTTCTCGCTGGCGACGCGCAGAGGTGGATCAATGCTCACCCTGCAAACACTACTGACCCTGCGAAAGCTGCCTGCGTTTACCGATGGTGATCAGCAAGCGCTGCGACAACGATGCCGGAAGTCGCGACACCGCATCGAACGCAATGGCATCGGGGCCGATGAGCGCACGGCGACGGTTGCGTCGAACCGCACGAAGGATCTGTTGCGCGGCTTTGTCGGGCGTGGTGAGGGCGGTTTTGTCGAACTCATCGACGGTGGCCTGGCGCCCGCCAGATTCGGCTTCGAGCTCCTCGTCGAACCGGCCGTTGCGGACGATGTTGGTCTTGATTCCGCCGGGATGAATGGTGGTGGCGCTTACCGGTGAGCCCTCGATCTCGAGCTCCATCCGCAGCGCATCGGTGAATCCCCGCACACCAAACTTGGCTGCGTTGTACGCCGACTGCGTCGGGATGCTCAATAGGCCGAAGACACTCGAGATGTTGATGATGTGGCCGGCGCCCCCCGATTTGAAGATCGGCAGGAACGCTTGGGTTCCGTGGATCACACCCCAGAAGTTGATGTCCATCAGCCATGCGAAATCCTTATGGGTCATCGACTCGACCGGTGCACCGAGCGCCACGCCCGCGTTGTTGAAGATGAAATGGGCTGCGCCGTGTGCTTCCACTACTTCTTCGGCCCAGGCAAATACCGCCTCGCGCTCGGATACGTCCAGATCGGTGGCTGTGACCTTGACCGCCCGGCCCTCACACTCGGCAACCGTTTCGGCCAAGCCCTCGGCATCGATGTCGGCCAGGGCCAGGTGACAACCCAACTCGGCCAGCGCAATCGCCAACGCTCTGCCGATGCCTGACCCGGCGCCGGTGATGGCCGCGACCTTGCCGCTGAAGTGGTCGCGGTTCTCGTCTGAGGTGGTCTCGATGCTGCTCATGGTGTGTTTGATATCACTACCGACGGTTCGATATTCAATGGTGAGTAGAAAACCAGGCCGAGTACCCTTTCTTCTATGAGCTCAGAAGTAAAGAACGTCGCGATCATCGGTGCCACCGGCCAGGTCGGCGGCGTCATGCGAACCCTTCTTGCCGAGCGGAACTTTCCGGTCGGCGAACTCCGCCTCATGGCATCGTCTCGCTCGGCCGGACGAACCATCGAGTGGAACGGCCGCGAAATCACCGTCGAGGATGCCACCACCGCCGACTACTCCAACGTCGACATTGCGCTGTTCTCCGCAGGCGGCAGCACCAGCAAGGAACTCGCTCCGGTTGTTGCGGCCGCCGGTGCCATCGTGATCGACAACTCCTCGGCCTGGCGTATGGATCCCGACGTGCCGCTGGTGGTTCCCGAGGTCAACGCCGATGCGCTCGACGACATCCCCAAAGGAATCGTCGCCAACCCCAACTGCACCACCATGGCCGCGATGCCGGTGCTCAAGCCGCTGGCCGACGAGGCCGGACTCAAGCGCCTCACGGTCAGCACGTTTCAGGCGGTATCGGGTGCGGGCTTGTCGGGCGTCGAAGAACTCGACCAGCAGGTGCGCAAGGTCGCCGACCAGGCCACGCAGCTCACCTACGACGGTGAGGCACTCGAGCACGGCGAGCTCAACAACTTCCCCGAGCCCATTGCGTTCAACGTGGTGGCCAAGGCCGGCGACATCATCGACGACGGATCCGGCGACACCTCCGAGGAGCGCAAGCTGCTCGACGAGAGCCGCAAGATCCTCGGCATCCCCGATCTTCTGGTGTCAGGTACCTGCGTGCGGGTGCCGGTCTTCACCGGCCATTCGCTTTCCATCAACGCCGAGTTCGAGAACGAAATCACCCCCGAGCGGGCGCTCGAACTTCTGGCCGAAGCACCCGGTGTCATCATCGAAGATGTGCCCACGCCACTGAAGGCGGCCGGTATCGACCCCTCAATCGTCGGCCGGGTCCGCAAAGACCCAACCGTCGAGCACGGTCTCGCCCTCTTCGTCAGTGGCGACAACCTCCGCAAGGGCGCAGCCCTCAACACCATCCAGATTGCCGAAGCCCTCCTCGACCGTTAACAAAACTGCACAACGACCCAGGCTCGTTATGCAGTTTTGTCAGGCTTGGAGCCATTGGTCGATGGCCGGTTGGGCTGATTCGAAGATTCGACACGTTCGTAGCTTGTTGTCGGCGACGGTGAACTCGAGGGCGCGGAGGTGTTGGAGGGACTTGTCCGGGTCGGCGGGGTCGGTCCAGCGTTCCTCGACCATGGCCACCACCGAGTCAGGGCCCGCCAGGATCTGTTCGACTTTCACCGGCACCCGGTTGGTGGCCAGTTGCAGCTCGATGAGGGCATCCAGCGACTGCTGTTGCCCAACGTAGGTGCCGGCAAGTCGGTGATCGCCGGGCCAGATGAGGGTGAGATCATCGTGGTAGTAGGGAAGCACGGCCATGGCGTCCCCCGACATCCATGCGGCGCAATAGTCACGAACGACATCGGCGGGTGTGGGCTGATCGGTACTCACGGTGGCTCAGTTCTGTAGGCGGCGACACTCAGATGATCCGGCACCCCGGACCCCAGCGCCATTACGTGCGAGGTAGGTGGGAACAGCGCGCTACATCTCGATCTCAGGTGCGGCGCGCTCGAACCCGTTGGGGAGAAACAGCTCCCGTGATGGCGCTGGCGAAAGTCGGGCCACCAATGCACCGGGAAACGTCTGGCGGCGGTCGCGCATAAGCGTGACCGAATCGGTGTAGAAGGTTCGGGCGCCAGCGATGCGGTTCTCCGTGTCGGCGAGGTCGGCCATCATCGTGGCGAAGTTTGCGTTGGCTCTCAGAGTGGGCGTTTGTTCGATGGTTCCGATGATGCGCCGGAGGGTGTTGGTTTGTTCGTTGGCCGTCGCACCAGCGTTGGTCACTTCGCTGTCTTCGGGTAGCGCCGCTCGCTCACGTGTGACCGTCTCGAGTGTCGAGCGCTCATGCTCGACGTAGGCGCCGATGAGCGATGCGAGATTCGGTATCAGCGCAGCGCGCCGTTCGAGTTGCACGTCGATGAGACTCCAAGCTCGACGCGCCGACTGGCCCACGGTTTGTAGCCGGTTGTAGGTGGTGGCCCAGACTGCGAAGAACAGGCCGACAAGTGCAACCGCCAGCCCCGGCAACCAGGTGAGCGGCCGTTCGAGTGCGGGCGCGTCGAACGCCAACACATTCGCCAGCACCGAAGCCACCGCGAACACGACGAGTAGCAGAACCAACCAGATACCGAGGTTGCTGGTGTGCGCGTCCTCGGACTTTGTGGAAATGAGAAACGGGCCGTCACTGTCGCCGAGGAAAGGGACGGCAGTTTCGGTATCGAGGTAGGCCATACCAGCGACGAAAAGTTGATCGCCGATGGCGATACCCCGCTCGGTCTCGCGGTACTTACCGGTGCGGTTATCGCCGAGCCTCGCAAAGAAACCTCGGTCGTTGTCTCGACGAAATTCCTGTCGGTAAAACTGCCGCTCGACGATGTTGGCGCCTTTGGTGCGCACCACAGCGGATCCGCTGGCGTCCACGACCTCGATCACACTGAGCTGTCCGCCATCGCTCTCGATCTGATGCCATTGTTCGTGGGTCTCGCTGCGGGTGCTGGTGTTGCCGTTGGAGTCGGTTTCGGTGACCTGGCTGGTGTGTCGTCGCTCCTCTTCAAGCACGTAGCTCCAGTACACCGAAGGCGTTTGGGTGCGCCTGGCCACCAGCGGCCGGGCTGCGTGGGCCACCCCAACCACTTCGTTGTGGCCGGCAAACACGGCGGCAGCTGGTGTTGTGGGCTGATCGGCATAGACGCGCCGGCGCTTGTCCAC
>CAZGVQ010000258.1:0-5931 GCA_964529355.1 uncultured Acidimicrobiales bacterium | reverse complement strand
AGGTTGGTGTAGGTGAGCTCGGCAGAAAGATTGAATGCGATGAGATCGAACTCGCCGCCGGGCATGTGCTGGTCGACCGAAAAGAGTGGGATGCCTTTTTGGCGCATGAGCGTTTCGAGGTCGGCCCATGGCGCGTACGCCCGCTCCGCCACCGCGTCTTCGCGCTCGTTGATGATCTCATAGAGGATCTGAAGGCCCTGGTTGGGCAGGCCAATCTCGTAGGTATCCGGGTAGGTGAATAGCCACGACACCTTGTGCGGAGCGTGTTCGGGCTGCTGCATGCCGTCTTCGCAACCGATGTAGCGAGCGGGCTTTTCGACCAGCGGAAGGATGTCTTCAATCTGGTTCCACAGGGATTTCATGATGTGGTCAAGAGTACTGCCAAAGTGCAAGCGGACCGGTGCCAGGTGGCGCCTATGACTTCGTTCTCCTGCTCCCTACAATGGAGGGATGACCCAAGACCAGCACGACGAAGGTGTCGAGACCCTACCGTCAGCTGAACCCGAAACGCCCGAGAAGCCATCGACCACGCCCGCAAAGTCAGCACGGGGCGGTTCGGTTGTTGCCGCGGCGATGCTCGGGCTTGGCGAGGTACTCGAACCCGAGAAAACCCAGACCGATGTGGTCATCCAGCAATCCTTGGACGACGACGATGACCTCGGCCGCAGTTTCGACCTCGACTTCGGTCAACTCGACGATCTGGACCCGCCACGCTGAACGTCGTACCGTGAGGTACGACGTCCCCACGGTCCACAGCTAGCGACAACCGAGATAGCGGAAACGGCGGAGACGAGAAACATGGCGGAGCTAACGGACACGGTCCGCGACGGCATCGGTCGACACCAGCCACCCAACACCGACCGCGAGGCCGATTCGGCGTTCTATGACGTCGCGAACCCCGTCGTCGCCAACCGGACGATATTCATCGCCGCCGAGTCGCGCTCGGGGAGCACACTCCTCAGTCAGGCACTCTGGTCCAGCGGCGTTGGCGGATTTCCGGCCGAGTACTTCCAAACCCATCGAATTCACCGGTTCAACCGGCGTTGGGGCATCCCGAAACCCGATGCTCGGAGCCGCCTCGGCGATATGCGCCGAGTGGTCGCCGATCGCGGCGCCGTGCGGGAGTACTACGGGTTGCAGCCGGGCAGCGTTGCTCCGTTTCTCGATCGACTCGTCGAGCAGCGCACCTCAGACAACGGCGTTTTTGCGGTCAAGACGCTGTGGTTCGACTACCAGCGGGTGGTGATTCAGAACGGACTCGACCACAGGTACTTCCCCGCAGACACCGGCGACGTAAAGGTTATCCGGCTTCGCCGCCGAGACACGGTGGCCCAGGCCATCTCCGGCGCCAAGGCTCGTTCTACGGGACGCTGGCACTCCAGCGACCGGATCGCGGAACGTGCTCCGACCTACAGTCGAGGCGAAATCGAGGAGCGGATCGTTGCGATCGCCCGCAGCCGCGATGGCTGGCGGGACTACTTCGAACACCACAAGACCGAACCGTTGGACCTGTGGTACGAGGACCTGGTCGACGATTACGACAACGTGCTCCGGGCTGTTTTCAAACATGCGGGAATCGACATTCCCGGCCCGCTTCCCGTCGCTCAACTGTCGCGAACCGCCGACTCGGTAAACGAAGAATGGCGTGAGCGATACGAGGCCGGCGACTAAGAGATACGGTTAAGTTCGGCGGTTGCGCATCATCTGAAACATGCCGCGCCGGATTCCTTCGGTATCGAAGACCAGGTTGTCGCCATGGATGCGTCGGACTCCCCAAAGAGCCTCGACCTCGCCAACCTCGCCGAGCGCGGCGAGCCGAAAGTGAAAGTCGACATCGTCCGCGAACCGAAGATCCTCACAGAAACCGCCGATTTCTTCGAAGGCGCGTCGCCTGATGAGCCCGGTCATCACCTTGGGCAGCTCGACATTTTCCTTTTCGGTCTCGACCATCGGTGGCGGTGTCACCCCTTCGTCGATCCACATCTCCACTCGCCCGATCACCGCGACCCAATGGGGGTGATCTTCCAGGTGACGGAGCCCAACAGGAATACGACCGGGCAGCATCAGGTCATCGGAATCCAACATGGTGATGACCGATCCCGAGGCTGCTTCGACTCCTCGGTTTCGGGCCGCGGACTGGCCGACGTTCTCGGGCAGCAGCACCGACTTCACCCGCGGGTCGGCCTCGGCAAGCGCAGCAACAACCGACGGCGATTCGTCGGTGGATCCGTCGTCGACCACGACAACTTCGGTATGCAGATGGTCCTGGGCGAGAGCTGATTCAACCGCCTCGCCCACCTGTTCCGGCCGATTGAACACCGGAATCACCACCGAAACCGTCGGAGCGCCAGCCGCGCGCCCCTGATCTTCATCCGGCCCGCCTTGCGTATTCACCCGGTCTCTGTACCCTTCAGTCGTGCAACGAGTATGACACTAGGCGGGCGGGCACAACAGTGGAGAATATCTTTCAGGACACGACTCTGGTCGACGTCCGCGAAGACGCGATTACTCGAGCGCAACGTCTCGCGAAAGATCAGGACCTGCGCTGGCTCACTATCGATATCGGGTGGAGCGTTGCCGTGGGTTTTCCGCCTGGACGGCTCTATGAAACCTTCGCTCCCAGCCTTGCGCATCTGGTCGTTGACCCGACCGTTGATGACGCTGACGCACCCGACCTGACGATCGTGGTCGCCGACTCCGCTCATCTCGGTCAGCACCCGGTGATCCGCTCCGACACCGAAGGGTTCCCACGAACCGCCGCCTACGTCGTCGACGACCTGGGCGCGGTGGCCCTGGAACCGCATGCTTCGATATCGGCTCTCAACTGGGAACGCCGGTTCGGTGTTTGGTGGCTCGACGAGATTGGCGGCCTCTCGTCGTGGCAGGTATCTGCACCGCTGCGCCAATTGTTTGCCTGGTGGGCTCCCCGGACCGGACAGGTTCTCGCGCATGCGGCCGTGGTCGGCGATGGGACCCGAGGCGTGATGATCACTGCGGCAGGAGGCGCTGGCAAGTCGACCACAACAATGCAGTGTGGACTCGACGGTTTACAGGTGCTGTCCGACGATTACTGCGTCATACAGCCAGGGGACTCCACAACGGCACGGGCCGCAACGCGATGCTGCAAGCTCAGCGACGACAGCCTGAATCTTCTCGGCACCCACTTCGGGAAGTTGGACAATAGCCATCAGCTCTCCTCAGATGAAAAGAACCTGATCTACCTTCCACTCGATGGCCCCAACCCTGCGGCCACCTGCCTCGAACTCGCGGCCGTGGTGGTCCCGCGCATCGGCACCGACGAGAAGGCGACGCTAGAGCCGGCGCTGGGGTCAGCTGCGCTGTCGTCGCTCGCGATGAGCTCGATCTTTCAGTTCAACGCCGATCCAGCACCGGTGCTGAAGGCCTGCCGAGAGATCATCGAGGGGCTACCCACCTTCGAGCTGATCCTCGGTTCGGACCTTTCGAGCTCGACCGAGCGCATCTCGGAACTGCTCGCTGGCAGGATCGGCCACCAGACCTAGCTGGCGAGCCCTAGCTGGCAATCTCGCCCAGCAGATCGACGGCCTTCGTCGGATCGTCTCCCACCTCGAGCCGGTAGCAGGGCACGGTCCGGCACATCGCCGACAGGGTTTTCCATGCCAGCCGACGGGAGCTGGGCATCAGGAACACCGAAGTGATTGCGATGGAGCGGAGCGCCTCGAGTGGTGCGACTTCGACAAGTCTCGGGGCCGAGCCGCCGACCTGAACCGGTGTGATCACCGAGTTCACGCGTCCCGATGCCAAGAGACCAGGGTGACCGCGAAGGTCAAAGACGGTCCGGTCGTTGTCGGCGAGACCCGGCAACCGCTCGAGTTCCGCGCTGTCCGGTACCAATTGCTGGCTGAAGGCATCGAGCTTCGCCGTCGCGAACAGGCTGTGCACCCGCGGCGACTCGCCATCCGCCCCGACCTGGATCATGCAGTAGTCATCTCCACAGAACGACAGCCCGCGCTGCAGACCTGCGACGGCCAAGGTGGACTTGCCTGCGCCGCCAGGGGCGCCGAGCACAACCATTTTTTCTGGCGAACCAATGGCGGCACAGTGCACCGTCGGGAGACCAATCGATTCGCCCCAGAGGTCAAACAAACTCAGCATCGGCGCACCGAGTCGAAAAAGAGCTGGCTGCTCGTGTCGCAGCCACCAACCTCCGTCAAGCGACTCGCGATCCCACCACACCAGGCCGGCGTGCTCGAACCCCACCGAGCCCGAACCCATATCGAACAATTGCTGCCCCTCAGCTTCCTCGGGAAGGTCCGGAATCGCGCTCCCCAACGAGGAAGGTTGGAGAATTCGATCGCCTAGCCCGACTCGAAATACCGACTCCGTCGCATCACCATCTGCCGCAGACCGCGCCTCGAGGTGGCTGACAGCTCGGCCGATCATTTCGCGGCTATCCGCCGAGTGATGCCGGACGGCGATGGCGTGCCCGGCGATGGACAGCTGTTGGGTTTCCCCAGAAACGACGTTGCTGACATCGCGAATCTCATCGAACCGATCGCTGATTTGCGCTGCGGTCGGAATGAACGGTTGGCCGCGATCGGGTTCGTCTCGTTGCGTCACGCCGCATCCTGAAGGCGTCGCGCCTCCCGCACCACGGTCGACATCGCGGTGAGCGCGTCGACAATCGCGGTTCTCGCGGCCGACGCACCGAGCAACGGCCCCAGCGCCGTCCGCACGCCATACCAGACATCGAGGTCGGTACCGACCTGCCCGAGGACCCGCTCACCGAGCCTCCGGTGGGTCTTTGTCACGCCGGCCATGGTGAAGAGTTCGTCGAGTGTGGCGCCGGGTATGGCTCCCGGAAACGTCAGCTCGACCAGCCCGAGCGTCCACGCCACCGGACGGGCGACGCCGGGCGACGACACCGCAACGAGGAAGGCCTCGACATCGGCGTCGGAGAGCCGTCGCCACGCCAACGCGGTTTCCGCAAGCGCTCGCAACTCTGTTGGTTCGCCCTCGAAGGCATGGACCGCAAGGTTCAACATGAAGTCGACGTCACTCAGCCGGGTGACCGTGGTTCCGTCTATCTCCATCTGGATCGCGCCCTCAAAGAACCGGTCGACCGGCACATGGGATCCGACGGGATTCCGTAACGGGTGGCGGTGCACCTCGACGGTGTGCGCCACATCGCCGGCCAGGACGAAGGGGGCATCGTGGTGATGCAATCGCCGGTAGTCGGCGATCGAAAGAAAGCTCTCATCCTGGGTGTAACCCATGGCCAGAAGCTCGGCGGTCACCGCGTCGAGCGCGACCTCGGGGACCAGCACGTCCAGATCGCCTGATCGACGGGGAGCGTCCGGGTTCAACAGGCGTTGGCTCACGATCCCCTTCAGAACGATGGGTTCGGTGATCTTCCCGAGTCGATCCAGAACCACCAGATCATGCTTCCGTCGTACCCGCTCCTGGACGCGTTCGACCATCAACAGCGCCCGAAGGGACGGCTCATCGGGAAACCGCTCAGCGAGATAGGTCGAGACACGGTGCGCGGCCGCGAGCCGAACGAGCGGAAGTGACGCAGCCGCGTCCAGGTCCCGGAAATTTCCAACTGGGTCGACCGCCCTTGCCAGCGCCGCTCGGGCGTCCCGCGCCTCGGTTACTTTCACCTGAATTCCGCCTTAAACACTTTGGGTGAGATATGGACTCACGAAGATAACTCTATGTACGATTGTGGCTGATGAGCGGGGCGGCGGCAATTGGTGAGCTATGTCTGAACTAACGGCGCGCGAGGTCGCGACGCGACCGCTGCGGGCGGTCCTCACGAGCCCACGCAGCGCTGGCCTGGTGGTCGTGGCCGTCGTGGTGCAACTCGTAACCGTGCTGCCCATTCCCTTCCTGATCCAGCGAATCTTCGACCGCGCGATCCCCGCCGGAAACACCAACGAACTCATTGTC
>CAZGVQ010000257.1:0-5952 GCA_964529355.1 uncultured Acidimicrobiales bacterium | reverse complement strand
AGGGGGAACTCGAGAATCGTTTCGATCCGGTGTCGCAAGACTCGGCCCCCGATAGCGATTCCGGAGTCGAAAGTTCGGAAACGCACCGCCCATTCCTCGGGGACCGAGGTCGAGCCGAACCAGTCTTCTCCGTGGATCGCCGCACGGTCGCGAACCGACGTCCAGAAACTCCGATACAACGCGTTGTGGGCCAGCACATCGCGATCGACAACCACCTGGGTGGTCTGGAGCATTTCGCGACGCATCTCGGGAGCATCGAGAAAGCGATCCTCCCGAAGGGGCGAGCACGCTTTCAAAAGGAGTTCGCGTAGTTCGTTGCTGAGCGTCGGCACGAAGATGGCCGGATCCTGCGGTTGCTCGTCGAGCGACGCCCGTCCGGAGGCAAAGGGGTGGGCGCCACAGATCATCTCGTAGAACAACACACCCGTGGCGAACAGATCGGGAGAAACATCCCACCGGTTCTGACCCGATTCGGGGTCGGGGTCGACGTATCGATGTTCGGTGGGAGGAAGTTCGGCATGGTCGAAGCGCAGCAGCGGATCGACGAGCATTACTCCACCGGGAACCCGGATGATGCTCGTGGGCTTGAGATCTCCGTGCACCACGCCATCGGCCCGGAGCTGGCGAAGTGTCGATCGCTCCTCCGGACGAAGCAGACCGGCGTTGGCCCACTTGGTGAGTTCGTCAATTCGTCGAGCGTCGGGATGAAGGTCGCTGAGAACCTGAAGCAGCGAGTCGATGACGGCCACCGCTTCGGCAGGAACCAACTTTTCGCCCGAGTCGATGAGATCCGAGAGCGGGGTTCCGGCGATGAAGTCCACGATCATCCACAGTCGTCCCTTCCCGTCGGTGATCAGTCGAGGTTGCGGAAGTTTGGAATCCGCGGGGCTCCGACGAGCGATTCGTTCGAGGACGCCGGGGCCAATGACCTGATCGAATACCTTTCCGACCTTCGCGGACCCATCGCTTCCGTCGTGCAACAGGAACGTCGCCCAGGCGTGCCCGATGCCGAGTCTGCGTTTCACCTCGTAGCGGTTGTCGATGATCTCGTCGGCTTCCACCTGGGGCACACCACTCAGATCGATGAGACCTCGATGCGATGCGATCAGATCATCGAGCGCGTCAAGCAGCGGTTCGAGCGTCGTCACCCGATCCGAGACCTCGGGTTCCACCATCGAAGGAAGCAGCTCGCGAAGCGGCTCGGGGCATCCTTCTGGGGCCTCATAGGAGCCCGACCGCAGCGCCTCCATCGCTCCGCCGTACAGATAGTGAAGTGATGCACCCAGGCCGAAGATGTCAGCCCGATGGTCGATGTCGTTGGTCTCCGCGTCCTGAATTTCAGGCGCAACAAACGATGGATCGACGAAGTGTGCGACTCCCGGAGCGACCGGTCGGTCGGCATACTCAGCCGGTAGCGGTGGTCCCGCCACTCGGTGGTCGGCTTGGTCGATGGGGAGTGGCAGCGGCGCAGGCGAGACCAAGCGGGCCCGGGCGTCGGCCGCAACAACAATGTTCTCGGGAGCAACCCGACCATGCACCAGTCCGTCGGCCGCCAACATCACCAACGACTCTGCACAGTCTCGGAACCAGCTCAGCGCAACGGCCTCGGTCGACTCGATGCCCTGATGCAGCAACGTTCGTAGCGACCGGCCTTCAGCCTCGCAGTAGACGACGCAGGCACCAAGGTGGTCACTCTCAAAGAGGTCGACCACCTCGACCAAACCAACGCTCGGGGGCAATTCTGCCCAGGCTTCGTGTCGACTCCGCAGGTGCGCGACATCGGGCCCCCGGTCGGCGCGAAGAAACTTCGGGCCGTTGGTGTTGGTGGCCCCGGCGATGGCTGGGTCGGTAGAGATGACCCGGAACAGGTCGTGTACCGGTGAGGCCTCGAGATGTTCGACGACGCGGTAGTTCCCAAAGATCAGCGGTTCGGTTGAGGTACGTGCAACTCGTTTGAGCGAGAGCAGAACCTGTTCGGCCGCGAGTTCATCACGTGCCCGTAGAGGAACCTTTGTGGGATCGGCCGCGAGTTTGGCCAGGCCTTTCGGGCCGGTGACGCCTGGACGACCGTCGTTGGAGATGTCGAGCCCGGACGGCGACTGGGTGAGCACCGTGACCGGCTCAAACCATATTGCGACCAGCCGAGGATCGCGTCCGACCAGGATGTTGCGAAGCGCGTCGGCCTTGGCCTGGGCCAGGGATTGCGGCACCCATCGAGCCTTGCCGTCGATGGACCACTGGAATCCATCGCCGTTGATGCGACCCGTCCAGTGGCAAAGCTCGACGACATAGACCGCGTGGGGCGCGAGCACGAGCAGGTCGAACTGCCACATCCGGCCGTGGCTGTCGGGCAGCGAAATATCGGGCAGGAGGTAGGTGGTGTCGGGCAGCCGCGAACCAAGAATCTCCAGGACCGTGCGACATGATTCTGACGGGTACCCGCCAAACGTCTTGAGCTGAGCCACGCGCCCACGCTAGGCAGTGCGACGACTCAGGTGGTGGTTCCCCATGTGGCAACCCGCACTTTCGATGTGCCCCAGCCCAGAGCTTCAGCTCAGCTGAGCGCCCCGGGGCACAGAATCGATGTGCCCGCCTGCAACCAAAGCCGGATCGCATCGGCCGCAACGCCGGACGCCCGGCTGCCATCGGCCACGGCCTCAGCGAGCGATTCACCCGAACACGCCTGGACGGCCATGGTCGTCAACTGGGATACCGTCAGGGAGCGCAAGGCGCTGGTGTCCTGGCGAGCCTCCGCCGCAGCCTGATTGATGGCCCCGCGATGAATTGGTTCGTCGACCGTCGCGGGAGCAGCTGGCGCCGACGCGCCCCCGCTCAGTGGCGGGGAAGTCGACCCGGACCGCACCGCCGTATCGGCCGACGACTCGGGGGCATCGCGCCGATTGGCGGGAGGGGGCGAAGCCGATTCGCCTGACGGATCGACGCTCGGAGTTCGGACCTCTGGCGTCTGGGCGGTATCAGGACCTTCGGCGCTGGTCGCTGCGTCGTCGACCGTCGAGGCTGTCACCAACGGGCTGAGTGCGCCGGGGGGAGATGCCTCGGCTTGAAGCTCAGCTGCTGCAACACTCGCGTCGCCAGCGCCACCTGGTGCTTCGTCCCGCGGCGCAGCCTCCCGGCGGCTCGCGCCATCGGCGTCGCCGTCAGTACGTCCGTCGACTCCTGTCTCAAGCTGCGGAGCGACTCCCACCGACACCGACGACCCATTGCCGACACTGGAGATCACAGCTACCCCGGCCACCAACGCCAACGCGGCAAGCATCGAAACGAGCACATTGCTCGCTGCCCGAGGACTCCTCGGTGACCGGTCGATGATGATGGGCTCACGATCCGCATCGGGAACCCAGGAGCTGGAGGTTTGCTGCGCCCATGCAGGCCGGTCGGCGGCATCGGAAACCCAGACGTCGGCAGCCGAGGTGCCCCAGACCGGCCGGTTTGGCACCGGTGTGTGAGTGTCGTCTGACTCACCCTTCGGCTCATCGGCCGGACCACCCGTCATACACGAGAAGGTACAGTATGAGCTGAAAAGCGCGAAGGCGGATGTTGAGGTTTCCTCGGGGCAAAACCGAAGCTGCCACGAGATCGAAATCTCGTGGCAGCTCCAGCGGAACCGAGGTTCCTACGCTGTTCGTCCCAACAGCAATGGCAAAATTCTAGCCGACTGATTCCGGCGTCGAGTCGGTCAGATTGTGAGAGTGTGGCACATCTTGTGACATGCTCATTCCGTTGCGCCGACGGCTGAAACGGCTCCGAACCAACCGCTCGATAGGCACAAACAGCGCCAGAATGACCGCCGCGACGATTCCGTCCACCCAGTAGTGGTTTCCTGTTACGACGACCACAAAGACCGTCGCCGCCGCATGTGCCGGACCCAACCACCGCCACCAACCGTTGGCAAGACGAAATCCGAAGTACCCGATCAGTACCGCCCAGACGACGTGGATCGACGGCATCGCTTGAAGTTGTCCAGCGGTTTGATACCCCAGGGCCGCATACACCGATTGGTTGTAGAGGGCCGGCGTATCAACGATTCCCAGATCGTCGAGAAACCGCGGTGGAGCCACCGCCCAAAGTTGCATGATGAGAGATGCACCGGTGCTCAGCGCCAGCAGATTTCGCAGACTCGGGTAGTGGTCTCGGTGGCGAACCCACATCCAAATCAGCGTGCCGATCATCGCGGGCACATGAACGATTGCGTAGTAGCCGTTGTTGAGTTGGATGAACCAGCCTGCAGGGAGAAACCAGCCCTGCACCGTTGCCTCGTTGGGCAGGAGGAACGTTCGCTCGAGATCCCACCACCAGCGGGCCCGATCGAAGGCTCCGTCGACATCGATCAGCGAGAGGCGACCGGCCACAATCCAGAGCGCATAGAGAACCATGACCACCGCCGCCTCTCGGGCGAACGCCGCCAAAGTCGAGGCACGGTCGACCGTGCTTCTGCGCGCCGCGAGCGAGACCGCGACGAACGCGCCAGCGATTCCGAGTGCGTATGTCCAGGGCAGCCACACGGCTAGTCGCCTGACCTCATGGCTGACCGGCCTCGTCTGCTGGTCGACCACTCGCAGGTAGCGAGACCCAACCCTTGGTGCGCACACTCGCGACGAGCGCATCGAGCACCGCCATGTTGTCGAGCGCGTCGCTCAGCGACGTTGGGGCCTCGCCGCCAGTGAACACCGCGTCGGCAAACGCATCGGCCTGCAGTGTGTACTGATCGCAGGGTGCGAACTCGAGCTCTTCGGTCCCCGCACTGGTCGACAGCCAGGCTCTTGTGACCTGGTTGGCCGGAGCGTTCATCGGGATCTCGATCTCGTAGCGACCCCTCTCGAAGACGAGGTTTACGCGTTGGAACGGATGGGCTTGCATCGAACACGTGAAGTCCGCCCGGCCGGTCTCGAACTCGAGGATTGCCGACACCGACCGGTCGACGCCGAACCGTTGATCGAGGTCATAGGCCCCGACCACCCGTTGGGGCTGCTGTCCGAACAGCCATCGGGCCGAAGACACGGGGTAGCAGCCAATGTCGAACAATGCCCCTCCTCCCCACTCGGCCCGATGGCGAATGTTGGCGGGGTCATCGGTGAAGTAGCTGAACCAGGTCTGATGACCCCGAAGTGGTCCCAACTCGCCGGAGTCAACCAGCTCTTTCGCGCGGATCCACTGCGGATGAAAGCGATACATGAACGCTTCCATCACCACCAGGTCGGGATAGTCAGCTGTCGCATCGATCAGCCGCTGGGCCTCGTTCACATCGAGGGAAATCGGCTTCTCGCAGAGCACGTGCTTCCCCGCTTCGAGAGCCTTGATGGTCCAGGGGACGTGGAGGTGGTTTGGGAGCGGGTTGTAGATGGCGTCGACCTCGGGATCGGCCAGCAATTCCTCGTATGAGCCGTGCGCTCGACCCACAGGACTCATGTTCGGGTGATCAGCAGCCGACGCTGCTCGTTCCGCCGTTGCAAGATCGCGAGATGCAAGGGCAATGACGACACCGGTCTCGGAGGCCTGAATCGCCGGGATCACCTTGTTCGTCGCGATGCGAGCGGTCGACAAGACTCCCCACCGAAGCGCACCCTCGTGCGTAGCGGTATTCCCTGACATGGCCATCCTCGCAAGGATAGGCGTCAGGCGGCGGCACTCCGGGTCGCTCCTGGTTCCTCGTACCGGAACAGTTCGGAGAAGGACACGACCATGCCTGCGGCTTCGTAGCTTTCGGGCAGCGTGGCCAACTGCGCGGTGAACAACGCTTGGGACAACGCGCCCTGTGCGGCCCACTGGCCGGGCGCAAAGCCGACGGCGTAGCCATCGTCGGTTGTCTTCTTGACGACTCCCGTCAGCGCGTGCACCGCTCCGCCCTGCTTGAAGGTCACCGAGACTTCCTGGCCGGGTTTCAGCGAGAGGGAGTCGCCGTCGATCGAATGAGGCAGCGCTTCAGAGTTGATG
>CAZGVQ010000256.1:0-5957 GCA_964529355.1 uncultured Acidimicrobiales bacterium | reverse complement strand
CGACCCCCACCACCACCATGCCCTGGGCGGCGAGCTCGTCGCGCCACCGCACATAGCTGGGACCCGAGGCCTTGAGAATGACCATGCCGCCGCCATGGGTATGCACGACACAAGGGACCGGTTGGTCGAGGTTCTCGGGGGCATGGATATAGAGGTTGATGTCGTTGCCGTCGACCCCCTTGATGACCTGGGTACGCGACACCACTCCTTCAATTGCTGGAAGCTCGGCAAACATGGCATCGAACAACAGGTCGTACCCGGGCTCGATTACGCGGGTGAAGTCCACCAGGTCCTCGATGGGCGAGTCGGCGTTGTACGGCACCGGCTCCGGTGCGCCATCGAGTCCGAACGCTGCGAGCATGGCAATCATGCGAGGGTCGGCCCGCGGGTCGTTGCGCATCTGCATCGAAGGATCGCCGAGCCTGCCCGGTAGGTGCGGCGTCTCGATAGAAATGCCGTCGCTGGTGCTGGTCATATTGCTCGTCATTTGGATCCCCCTGTTTTCTTGCGAAGCTAACCCACCGCTCGGGGTTTGGGAACCTGTTGAAGGATCTGCTCGAGCAGCGCAACAGCGCCGTCCTTGTCGAGTGGTTCGTTGCCGTTGCCGCACTTTGGCGACTGCACACACGACGGACACCCCTCGGTGCAGCCGCAGGACCTGATTACGTCGAGCGTCGCCTGGAGGTGATCGACCGACGCTTCGAACCCGAGTTCGGCGATGCCCGCTCCACCCGGGTAGCCGTCGTAGACAAAGAACGTGGGATGACCGGTGTCGGCGTGCAGCGCAATGGAAACACCGCCCACATCCCAACGATCGCAGATCGTGAACAGGGGGAGCAGGCCGATGGCGCCATGTTCGATTGCGTGCAGCACGCCGGGAATCCGGCCTTCCACCAGTGCTGCCGCCGGGAAGAGGCTGTAATCGATCTCGTACCAGAACGAGCGGGTGACGAGCCGAGTGGGTGGGAGGTCGAGCGTTTCGTTGCCGAGGATTCGCCGTGAGCGAACCTCCTTGCGCTGATAGCCGGTGATGGTGGTGGTGACCTCGACCTGGCCGAGACACAGTCGAACCGCGCCGAGCTGGCGGGTTTCCTCGACCTTGATGACCGAGATGTCGATCTCCGAGCGGGCCTGGGTGTACTCCTCACCGGGATCGCGTTCGACGATGGCCGCTTTGTCGTCCATGTCGAGTTTGGTGACCTTGTAGGACTTGCCCTGGTGGAGGTAGATGGCGCCGGGGTGCACCAGGTTGAATGCCCGACCTTCGTCGACGGTGCCGATGAGCGTGCCGTCGTCGAGGGCGATGCGGTACTCGCCCGACGAGCCCGAGCGCAGACTCACACCACGGGCGGGGAAACCTCGTCCCGACCACACCGCAGCCGGGCCCTTGCGCATATGGCGAAGCCGAAACTGGTCACCGACGACCAGGTCGCGTACACCGTCGGCAAGGTCATCACCCCAATAGCGCTCGTCGTCGTAGGTAAGCGGCTTCTCAAATGCGGCAGCGGCCAGGTGCGGCCCCAGGATGAACGGGTTCGAGGTGTTGATGACCGCGGGTTCTGGCGAGCGGGTGAACAACTCGGTTGGGTGGGCCATCATCCACTGGTCGAGTTGGTCGTCGCCGGCCACCAGGACCGCGACGGATTCATCCTGGCTTCGCCCGGCACGACCAGCCTGTTGCCACATGGACGAGATGGTGCCGGGAAACCCGTTGAGTACGCAGGCATCGAGGCCGCCCACATCGACACCGAGTTCGAGCGCGGTGGTGGCAACCACCCCTTTGAGTTCACCGCTGAACAGCTCGGCTTCGATCTCGCGACGTTCAGCAGCCAGGTAGCCGCCGCGGTAGGGACGAACCTTGTCGGCGTCGTCGTCGGGGAGTCGGCTGGCGATGTCGCTGGCCACCAACTCGGTGCCCTTGCGGCTACCGCAGAATGCGATGGTGCGGTGGCCAAGTCGGATGAGTTCGGCGGCCACCGATGCCGTTTCAGAGTTGGCCGAGGTACGTGCGCCGGTGTCTTCATCGACCACCGGCGGGTTCAGTAACGCAAACGAGCGAGGGCCGCGTGGCGAGGCGTCGGTGGTGACTTCGACCACCGGCAGGCCGCAGAGATCGGTGGCCAGACGGGCCGGCTCGCCGATGGTGGCCGAGCAGAAGATGAACTGCGGCTCGGCGCCGTAGGACCGACACACTCGCAGCAACCGGCGGAGGATATGCGCCACATGGGTGCCGAACACGCCGCGCAGGACATGCAGCTCGTCGATGACGACATAG
Source organism: uncultured Acidimicrobiales bacterium (assembly GCA_964529355.1). Taxonomy (GTDB): domain Bacteria; phylum Actinomycetota; class Acidimicrobiia; order Acidimicrobiales; family SHLQ01; genus CALLQB01. The sequence goes on along the minus strand of CAZGVQ010000256.1, from coordinate 3,682 downwards.
CGCAGGCGCATGAGGAACTCGTCCCACTTGCCGTGATGGGGGAGGATGCCGTTGTGCAGCATTTCGGGGTTGGTGAACACCACGTTGGCGTTTTTGCGCACCCAGGTGCGGTCTTTGCTGGGCGTGTCGCCGTCGTAGGTGGTGCAGATGACGTTGTCGAAACCCTGCGTGGCGAAACCACGTACCTGATCCTGCGCGAGCGCCTTGGTGGGGAACAGCGCGAGCGCCGTGCCGGGACGAATGGGGTCGACCAGCGCCTCGGCGATAGGTAGCTGGTAACACAGCGATTTTCCCGAAGCGGTGCCGGTGGCGATAGCCACGTTGCGGCCCGCACGGATGTGGTCGATGGCCTGCACCTGGTGTTGCCAAAGACCGGGAAAGGTGAGCTTGTCGGCAACCGAAGGGGGAAGCGGCTGGGCGAGCTCGGCGGTATGGGCGGGGCGGGCCGAGAAATGTTCGACGTGCACGAGGCGTCCGTCCTCGGCCAGTTCGTCGAGTAATGACTGGAGGGTGCGCTCGAACCCGCCACTGGGTTCGTTGGGGATCGCATCGACAAGGGCCACCCCCCAGACACTAGAGAACACCAGTGTCATTTGCCGGACGCATTCGGTTGTGGGCGATAATCCAGCCATGGCACTACCCAACGACTTCACGGACCGGATCGTCGAGGCGCTCGAAAAGGGGAACGTCGATGGCCTTGGGGAAATGATGTCGCCCGATGTCACCTGGGGCGAGTGCGCCTCACGCGACGCGGTCCTCGGCATGGTCACCGCCCTTCAGCACGGCGGGCTGGCTGGCAAAGTTGGCTCGATCGATCGGCTCGGCGATCGAGCGGTTGTGGAAATCGACGTACAGGCCGGCGACCAGACCTTCACGACCTGGCAGACGCTCTTCCTCGAAGATGACCTGATCGTCGAGGTTGCCGACACGGGGTCGGCCGATGACGCCCGATCCGTCCAGCGAGCCGGACCGATCGAGGCCCCTGAAGGCTCGGACGCGATTGTGGAGCCGGTGCGACTTGCGCCGGTGTTGCCGGTGTCCGACATCGCCAAGGCTGCCGAGCACTACTCGGCCCTCGGATTTCGCATCGACCGCTACGACGGCGCACCGTACGCCTTTGCCCATTTCGGCGATCTCGAGATCCACCTCGCTCAGGTCGACGACCTCGACCCGCTCACCAACACCTCAGCGTTCTATCTGTGGGTCAACGACGCCCGGGCGCTGTTCGCCCAGTGGCGAGCCGCCGACGTCGGCGGACGATTCCATACCCCCACCGACACCGAATACGGCCAGTGCGAAGGAGCCCACGTGGACCCCGACGGAAACCTCATAAGATTCGGCAGCCCAATCTGACCCAAACACCCCCGAAATTTTCGCGCTCAACCACAATCGATGTGGTCAACCGCGAAAATTTCGGGGGTTTGGGTGGTGTTAGACGTCGAGGAAGAGGTTTTGTGAGCGGTAGCCGAGCATTGGGTTGCGGCCGTAGCCGATGATCTGGCCGGTGAGTAGCGCCATGACCTGATTGCCGCGACCGAGCGATGCGCGAAGGAGCGCTGACGGTTCGGCTCGGGTGTGGAAGTCGGCCTTGTCGGGCTTGCCCGGTGTGGTGACTGCGGCGTCGCCCGAGACAGTGGTGGTCCAATGGTCGCCACCATCGCTGCCGGTGAGGTGAATGTGGATCACGCCCTGGCATTTCCGGGCAACTTCGGTGTTCACGAAGTGCCGGCTGAGGGGGAACAAGCCGCGGAACGCAGCGCGTGCCTGCTCGCCGGAGATCTTTGCCTTGCTGGCGGGTTCGTGGGTGGCCCCGATGAGGTCGACATGGTGCAGCAGTAATTCGCTGTAGGCCGTGCCAGCCACCTCGCGCACGTTGGCGTCGTGCTCGTAGAACTTCGCCGAGGCCTCGGGGTCGTCGCCGAGTCGATCGAGGTAGGTCTGCAGTTTGGGAACCAGCAGGTCGGCCAACTCGCCAGGGTCGGTGCTGCCCACCTCGGCTGCGTTGGCGTCGCTGAACGCGTCGATCTCACCGACGTCCGGAAACGGGAGGTGCGAGTCCTGTGCCTTCCCGTGGATGAGCGGAATCGAAACGATGTGGGCGCCGAGCCGGCCGACGTCCCAGGCCAGATTCGGTACGGCCGAACCGGAGCCGACCCCGGTTCGGAGCGACTCGGCGATCGCGGCACCCTTTTGCAGGATCTCATCCTGCAACCAGGCCATTGACTTCGGATCGTTCGACATGCGGGCCCCTTGGTCTTGTGAAAGTGTTCACAAGACCCTCTCATGTCTCGGCAGAGTCCGCAACTACGTGGCCCGGAGCACCTCGGGGATCCAGGTCATCAGTCGTTCGGCGATGTCATCCTTGGCGGCCTTCAGGAGGTGATCCTCGCCGGGAAGCAGCACGAGTTCGCCATGGCCGGCCAGCATCCGCACCATCTCTGAGGACGCATGCGGGAGGATCTGATCGCTGGTGCCGTGAATGAATAACAGTCGGCGATCGGCGAGTGTCTCGACCGGCTCGCACCCGGCTGACTGGGTGGCCAGCGTGACCACCCCCGGCACGATGTCGGCGTTCATCGATGCGGCCGACTGAATAGCCACCGCACCGCCGAACGAATGACCGATTACCACAAAGCGTCGTGCGCCTCGGCGGGCCAACAGCTGCATGGTGGCCAGGACGTCATGAGTGCAGCGACCGATGTCGTTGGGCCGTCGGTAACTCACCCGGGCGGCCGCGATATCGATGGCCGCCAGTCGATTGCCAAGGTCGTGATACAAGCCGCCGCCACCGAGCAGGCCACCCATTGCGCCCCCGCACATCACCACGGCAGGCTCGTTGCCGTCGGCCGGATGAATCAGCAGCGAGAGCAGGCCGGTCATGGTGTACATCTCGTGATGCTCGAGGCCATCGGCCAAGACCACGTGATCGCCGGCGAGGATGCCGAGATCGTCGACGGGAGTGCCCGGGTCAGTCATCGAAATGCCTTCGGCCAAATAGGGTCGAGTTGATCGAGTACCGATGCGATGAACTTCACAAGGCTGGGTTCGCGTTTGGTCTTGGGGTTGGCAGCCTCGAGGGCCCACATGGCGATGGCGGTGTTGGTTCCCGCGACGGTCGCGGCCGCCACGACGGCGATTTCGACGAACTGATCGGGCATGAATTGGGGCTCGGCCATGAAGAGTTCGATCGTTCGCTGCGTCCACCGATCGTCGTGTTTGCGATGGGTGCCGCTCAGCAGCTCGGTGGACTGGAGTACGGAGAACGCCGCCAAAACCTCTTCGGCGTCGTCGTCGATCTCGGCCGCGACCGAGAGCAGCGCGCGCCGGTTCAGGTCCCGCAGTGACTCGCCTTCCTCGCGGGTCGTGATCAGGCGTTCGTAGTGTTCGAGCCAGCGGCGTGGGTATTCAAAGACCAGCTCGTCCTTGGTGGAGAAGTGGCGGTACACCGTGCGGCGCGACACATCGGCCGCCTCGGCAATTTCGGCCATTGTGGTGTTGTCGAAGCCGTTACTGAGAAACAGATCGACCGCCGCATGAGCAATGTCGGCTCGGGTCTGAAGATGTCGGCGTTCGGTGAGTTTGGGCATGGTGTTTGCCGCGCGTGTGCTTGCGTCAGCTCACTTCACCGTAGCGCAGCTTGTGCGGCAAATGGCACGTAATGCACGTTTGGCACGATGTGCCG
>CAZGVQ010000255.1:0-5981 GCA_964529355.1 uncultured Acidimicrobiales bacterium | reverse complement strand
CATCACGAAGGTCTTCGACGACTGCATGTAGCGGGTGCGGTCGAGAGCCATCCAATGTTGCTGTGAGAACAACGACTCGTCGACTTCGATGTTGGTGGTAAGCAACCAACTCTGCGTGGTGTTGAGCACCGCTGGGAACGCCTGGGCGTTGCCGTGACGGTCGGTGACGATGATGCGTTGGTCGTCGCCACGACGCAGCGAGGCCACACCCGGGCGTGGTGCTCCGGCGTGCAGCGATGACAACGAAACACCGTCGTCCCAGTGCACCGGGTGGTCGAGGGGAAGCTCCCAGAGGTCGCGAACCACCTGTTCGGATCCACCCACAATCAGGTGCTGGTCTTCCTCGAAACCCGACATCACAACGCGCAGGATCTCGAGCATCGTGTTGGGAAAGTCGGAGTCCCAGCCACCGGTACCGAAGCCAACCTGACCAAAGATCTCCCGGTGGCGGAAGCTCAGCTTGGAGAACGAGTCGGACGTGGCGAGAAAGTCGTAGAACGTGCGGTCATCCCAGCGCTGCACCAGGTCGTTCCAGATCGTCTTGATCTCTGTGGTGTCACCAGCGGCAAGTGCGGCGCTCATCTCGCGATGGCTGGCCCCCTCGTCGAGAGCGGTTTCCCAGGCACGGGCCACCTCTCCAAAGATGGCTGGCAGGTCGTCGAGGGTTCGGGCAAACACCGGTTTGCCGGCCAGGTCGACCACCGTGGTTCCCGCCGCCTCGGTGAGCGGGTTGGGGAACGGTCGGGTTTCGAGGCCGAGCAGATCCACATAGTGGTAGAACGCTCGACCGGAACGGGGAAATCGCATACCTCCCAGTTCGGCGACCACGTCGTTTGCGGTGCCGAACCTCTCCGATCGAAGCCGTCCGCCCATACGACTTGCTTCGTAGACCACCGGGCGGAGACCGAGTCGAGCCAGCTCGTAGGCAGCAACGATTCCCGATATGCCGGCCCCGACGATGGCTACTTCGCTTCCATGGGCAGCGTCGGGGATCTCTCCGAGGCCCGCGGGATGGGTGAGCCATCGGCGGTAGTCGAAGGGAAAATCCGGAAGCAGACCAATGCTCATAGGAGCAGGTTACGAGGACTCCTCGGAATCCGGGGTGAGTGGCGGCATCAGGCGCCGCTCAGCGCCCATGGCCTCCAACGCGTCGACGTCGACCAACTCGGAGTATCGGGTTTGGCGGGTAAGCATGAGAAGTTCGCCGTCCGCCGACCAGATCTCTGCGTCCTCATCGACATACCCCAGATGTGCGCTGGCACTGCGCAGCACGATCCGCACCGGCTCGCCACCGTCGATCACCGACGACGGGAACCGCTCGCGGAAGAACGCGGTGAAGTCGAGGCTTCCCCCGATCTGTGGTTGGCTGAACCTTGCGTAGGCCACCGGTACGCAGCCGTCGGCGGCGAAGAAACCAAATCGCTCGTCGGCGCCGCCCGGTTGGCGAAGTTTCATCCACCCCCCGCCTTCGGTTACGTCAGCGCCTGCGAGCAGCAGTCCAGCTTCATTCGGCCAGATCTGGAGATGATCCATGGTCGGCGCAGGAATCGGTGACCGTTCCGGTTCGCCTTCGGGCAATGTGAGGTCGGGCTTCGGAAGGACCATGAAGTTCTCGGAGTCGCGATCGGTTGCGAACATCGCGATGCCGGTGGCCACGGTTTTGCCGCCGACTTCCATTCGGAACGACAGGTTCGACACGGTTCGGCCCGACCGTTCCACCTTCACCTCGATTCGCATCCGCCCTTCCTGAACCCGACGAAGAAAGTTGAGCGACAGAGAACGTTCGCGATGGTCGGGTTTTGGAACTGCGGCCCGACACGCCTCGAGCGCCAAGGCCAACACGTAACCGCCGAAGAGGCCGTTCCATCCCCAGAAGGTCTGGTCGACATCGCGCTCGAAGACTCCGGGCTCAACTTCGGTGAGCGACAGAAGCTCATCGAGGTGACTCGAACTCAACGCTTGGACTCCTCGGTGATGCGTTTCTTACTGGCCGCCCAGCTACAGATGGGGCAGCCGAGAAGGTCGTGACCACGGGCCGGGCAGTGTTCGCGACCGAAGTAGATGATCTGGAGGTGCCGGTCGTTCCAGGTTTCCTTCGGGAACACCGCCTTCAGGTCCTTCTCGGTTTGATCCACCTTGTCGCCCCGGGTCAGACCCCATCGAGAGGCGAGTCGCTGAATGTGCGTGTCGACAGGAAACGCCGGTACGTCGAAGGATTCAGCCATCACCACACTGGCCGTCTTGTGTCCCACGCCAGCCAGCGATTCGAGGAACTTCCAGTCCGGACGGATGTCGCCACCGTCTTCGAGGATCTGGTGGGCCATGGTGGAGAGGTTGCGGGCCTTGGTGGGGGCCAGCCCCACCTCTTTGATGATCGAGAGGATCTCATCGGGGTGCAACGACGCCATCTTCTCGGGTGTGCCGCCGCGCCGGAACAGCTCAGGTGTGACCTGGTTGACCTTCTTGTCGGTGGTTTGGGCAGACAGGGCAACCGCCACCGTGAGCGTGTAGGGGTCGTTGTGATCGAGGGGGCAGGGCGGGTCCGGGTACAGGTCCTCGAGGATTTCGCCGATCCGATCGGCTTTCTCTGCTCGTCGCATGGGCGAACACTACCGTTAGCGGCGCCGGTGACCCGATCTCGATATCCGCCGTTCGCGTTCGCGCTGCTAGACCGCTGGTATGACCATCAGCTTTGAAGACGCTTGCGCTGCGGTGCACGCCCCGGGAACGATGTTCGAGCTCGCCGAAGGCCAGATCGACGGCAACCCGACCACGATGTTCGCCAACTGCCCGCCCAGCATCTCCGCACTCTTTGCGTTGGCTGCAGCTCGCGAAGACGACTTCATCGTCTATGAGGACGAGCGGTGGGCGATGCCAAAGGTGTTGCGCACCGCGGCAGGGATCGGCTCGCTTCTCGTCGAGACCTACGGCGTCGAAAAGGGCGACCGGGTTGCCATCGCTATGCGGAACTATCCCGAGTGGATTGCCTCGTTCGCAGCCATCGTCAGTATCGGTGCGGTTGCCGTGCCGCTCAACGCGTGGTGGCAAACCGAGGAGTTTGGATTTGCGGTCAGCGACTCCGAGCCGAAGGTGATCATCACCGACGCCGAGCGGATGGCCAAGCTCCTCGATGCGGGCGTCGATGCGAAGTTGGTGGTTGTCCGTGGCGAGGGCGAATTGCCCGATCAGGCGAAACACCTTGCCGACGTTCTGCCGATCGACTCGGCGATGCCCCAGGTCGAAGTTGGGCCCGACGACAACGCCACCATTCTTTACACCTCGGGTACCACGGGCCGACCAAAGGGAGCGGTGAGCAGCCATCGTGCCGTGTTGAGTGCGTTGCTGGCATTTGCCGCCCGCGCTCAGGTGGCGGCGCTTCGCGAACCCCCCACCGAAGAAGAAGCTGCGGCTGACGAAGGGATGCAGACCTGTTTCATGTTGTGCGTTCCGTTGTTTCATGTGACCGGTCTCATCCCGGTGATGCTCGGTTCGTTTGTCGGCGGCTCGAAGTTGGTGATGACCCACAAGTGGGAACCCAACCGGGCGCTCGAACTCATCGAAGCCGAGAAGGTCACTCACTTTGTGGGGGTTCCAACGATGAGCTGGGACCTTCTTGAAGCCAGCAGCTTTGGCGAGCGCGACACCTCGAGCTTGCGCTCGGTGGGTGGCGGCGGTGCTCCGATGCCGCCCGAGCTCGTGAAGCGCATCGACGACAACTTCCCCAACGGAAAGCCCGGTCTTGGCTACGGCATGACCGAGACCAACGCGTATGGCCCACAGAATACCGGCGCCGACTTCGTGGCCAATCCGACCTCGACCGGCAAGCCCATTCCCGTCATGAAAATGCGCATTACCGACGTCGATGGCAACGAGCTGCCGGTCGGCGAAACCGGAGAGATCTGGTTCAGCGGCCCCACCCTGATCAACGGCTACTGGAATCGACCCGACGCCACCGCCGAGACCTTGGTCGATGGATGGCTTCGCTCAGGCGACATTGGTCGGCTCGACGAGGACGGCTATGTGTACGTCAGTGACCGGGCCAAGGACATGGTGTTGCGCGGCGGCGAGAACATCTATTGCGCCGAGGTTGAGGCGGCCATCTACGAACATCCCGCTGTCTATGAGGTGGCGGTGTATGGCGTGCCCGATGAACGACTTGGTGAGGAGCTGGCTTGCCACGTGATGGTGAAGGACGGCGAGAGTCTCGCAGCGGGCGACCTTCAGCAGTTTGTCGGTGAGCGGCTGGCCAAGTTCAAAGTGCCGTCGGTGGTCACGGTCGTTACGGAATCACTTCCGCGAAATGCCTCAGGGAAGATCCTCAAGCGCGAGCTTCGCGAATCGCTGGCGAGGTAGCGATTCAGCAGTTGCGTGTGCGGTCGGTGCCACCGCTGTGGCAGACGTCCTCGCCGCCTCCGCCGTTCAGTGTGTCGGCCCCACGTCCGCCGGTCAGGTTGTCGCTGCCTTTTCCTCCGGCGAGGAGGTCTTTGCCCGGCCCGCCGCTGAGCTCGTCGCTGCCGTTCTCGCCCTTGAGGGTGTCGTCTCCATCGCCACCCCAGAGCGAATCGCTTCCTCTCCCACCCGTAAGTGCGTCGTCGCCGTCGTCGCCACAGATCAGATCGCGACCGACTCCACCTGACACTCGATCGTCGCCGGCTCCGGCGCTGACGACATCACGAAATCGGGTGCCACGAAGCTGATCGTCGCCAGCGGTCCCGACGATCGTGGCCAGTTGGCCGCGGCAGGTCTGGGCGAACGGGCCAAGTCGATCGATGGTGGCAGGCACCACCCGCGGAGTTGATTGGTCAAAGGCCACGGTGCGAAGCACCGCTGACCGGAACCCGCCATTCTCGTACCCTTCGGCACGTTCCCAGCGGTGCAACGTAAGGAGCGAGACTTCGTCGCCGGTGCCGTCGAGAATGGGTGTCACTGAACCGCCTGCTGAGCCACCGGGAAGGCCGGTAAGCCATGGCCCATCGTCCTCAACGCAGGGGCCAGCGGGACCCTCGCACACGGCGTGGCCCATGCTGTAGGAACTGCTACGCCAGTCATTGCCGGACCAGAACAGATGCAGTCGGCCATCGGGTCCGGTGACCATCGACGGGTTTTCGTTCACCCCGGCTTCCCACGGAGCATCGGCCGCCACCAGCGCGGTCTCGGCGGCGGCAAACGCCAAACCATCGGGACGGAGTTGGCGCGATCGAATGACGGGAAGACCATCTCGGGTCGGATCGTCGTTTTTGTACAACAGCCACGGTGTGCCGTCGGCATCCAGATACAGCGAGGGGTCGATGTGTCCGCCACGCTTTGGATCGCAGGCCAAGGGAAGGTCGAAGGGCTGAAATGGTCCTCCGGGCGACGACGAGATCGCCAAACCAATGCACCGATGTGGGCTGCGCGGGTCGTTGAACTTGTCGGTGAAGTACATCACCCATCGACCGCCGATGTTGGTGACGGCCGGCGCCCAGATCTCACCGGTTCCCCACGCAGGCGTCTTCGCAAGCGAGTCGCGTTCGGCCCGCCAGTTCAACAGATCGTTCGACGAGCGGGTGGGCACCAGCTGGCCGCCAGAGTTGGTGCCGAACACCCACCATCGCTCCACGCCGCGCACGATGTGAGGGTCGGGCAGGTCCCCGGAACCAATGGGCCAGGACTCCCGCACTGCTTGTTGGGCGGCTTGGTCGTCGCTTTGGTGAGCTGCGCTTGGCGGCGCAGCCGAAAGCAGCGCGACGAAGATACCGCCGAAGATGGCGAGAAAAACGCTGCGGATCACCTGTCGGCGCCCAGGCGAAGGCTAAGGGGGACGATGCAGAAAAGGCTACCGACAATCCGAACCCAATCCGAACTGGCACCGTATTCGGCTGCTGGAGCGACCATATCCGGCGCCAGTTCGGTTGTATTTACTTGGTTCCCTTGTAGTTGACGACGGCGTGGAGTTCGTGCTCGATGGTCACCAGGTCGGCCTGGTCGGCCATCACCTGGGT
>CAZGVQ010000254.1:0-5990 GCA_964529355.1 uncultured Acidimicrobiales bacterium | reverse complement strand
GACCGCCGAATCGAGGGGTTCGGCGGCGGGCACGCGGATACTGAGCACGTCGGCCTGGGCGGCGCCTTCGGCTGCCGACCCGAGTGCCGTTGCGCCCTGCTCGACCGTCTTCTGCATCGCAGCATCATCGAGATCGAACACCACCATCGACCGGTCGTTGCTGAGCAGCCATTCGGTCATCGCCGATCCCATTGCGCCCAAACCGATGTAGCCGACCGTGGTCATCATGCACCTACCCGAGTGCCCGGAGTGAACGTGATCGGCAGCGATTGCCAGCCGGTCACATTGCCGCTGTGGAATCGGACCGCTTCGGAAAGATCCACCCGGTAGTCACCGAATCGGCGATGTATCTGCTCGACCGCAATCCGTCCTTCGAGTCGGGCTAGGGCTGCCCCGAGGCAGAAGTGGGCTCCGTACCCGAAGCCGAGATGCCGATCGGGTCGACGATGAATGTCGAACTCTTCGGCGGTGGGACCAAACTCGCGCTCGTCGTGGTTCGCGGCGCCGATGAGCAACAACACCGAATCGCCCTCACTCATCTTTTGGCCATGCATCTCGACGTCGCGCGTCAGGGTGCGATGCATGTACTGGGTGGAGTTGTGAAAGCGCAGGATCTCTTCGATTGCGCCCGGAACCAGGGACTGATCCTCAACCAGTTGGCGTTGCTGATCACGATGGCGAGACAAGAGCTCACAAATATTGGCCACGAGCTTGGTGGTGGTCTCGTGACCGGCGATGACAAACAGCACGCAGAAGCCGAGCAGCTCCTCGTCGCTGATGGCCCGGCCCTCAACCTCGAGTTGGGCGAGGTCGGTAAAGAGACCTTCGCCCTCGCCAGCCCGCCGAGCGGGCAGCTGCTCGATGAAGTACCCCAGCAGGTCGAACATGCCGTTGAGCGCCACCTCGGGCATCTCCATGCTTCCGTCGTTGCGGATGAGAATGGTATCGGCGCTGGTGCGCAGGCTGGCCCGGTCCTCCTCGGGGATACCCATGATCGCCGAGATCACGTCCATGGGGAACGGACCGGTTAGGGCACCGACCAGCTCGCATGAGCCCGACTCGACAAAGTCATCGATGTAACGGTCGATGATCCGGCGGGTCTCGTCCTCGATCAGGGCCACTCGGCGACCGGTAAAGACGCGACTGACCAGCTTGCGGAACGCGGTGTGGTCGGGCGGATCCATGTCGATCATCGAGCTGAAGCCGCCGCTGTCGCGGCCACGCTGCTCCAACGCCACGCCGTTCGCGGAGGAAAAGGTCTCGAAGTCGCGGAACCCCTCGAGCACGTCATCGAAGCGGCTCAGCGTCCAGAAATCGAGCTCGTCGTTCCAGTACGCAGGGGCTTCATCTCGCAGGCGCTGATAGGTCACGTACGGATCATCGTGAATCGCGAACGAGTACGGGTTGTAGGACAGGTCGGTCGGCGACATGGCGCAACCGTAAATCATGCGGCCGATTGCACCCCAAAAGGCACTTGTGTTTGACTGACGGCCAATTGGCCCAACGCCGTGCTCGACCCAACCGAAGGAGTCTTCTCTTGGACTTTTCCAACCGAACCGCAATCGTCACCGGCAGCGGCGGTGGCATCGGCAAGGCCTATGCGCAGGCTTTGCACGCGGCGGGCGCCAACGTGGTCATCGCCGAACTCAACGAGGAAGCCGGTGCCGCCACCGCTGACGAGCTGGGCGACCGGGCGCTGTTCGTGCGAACCGATGTGGGCGACCCCGAAAGCACCGACGCCATGGCCGCGACCACGGTCGAAGCATTCGGCGGCATCGATCACCTGGTGAACAACGCAGCGATCTTTGGCGACATGGAACTCGCCGGGCTCACCAACGTGGACTACGAGTACCTCGACAGGTTCATGCGAGTGAATCTCATGGGCGCGCTGCACTGCACCCGCTCGGTCATGCGGCCGATGACCAAGGGCGGCGGCGGCTCGATTGTCAACCAGTCATCGACGGCGGCTTGGATGGGCATCGCCGGTTTCTACGGACTCGCCAAGGCGGGGCTCAACTACCTCACCACCTCGTTGGCCCATGAGCTGGCCGGGCGCAACATTCGCATCAACGCGATCGCACCGGGGCCGACCGACACTGCGGCCATGAACAAGCAGGTTCCCGAGGCATTCCACGAAGGGTTGCTCTCGGCGCTGGCCATCAAGCGCTTCGGCACCCCGGGCGACCACGTTGGGCCGGTGCTGTTCCTGCTCTCCGATGAGGCGGGCTGGGTCACCGGCCACATCATGGCGGTCGACGGCGGCCAGATCACCAGGATCTGATCGATGACCGCACCCTGGCACGAAGATCGCCTCCTCGTCGGTGGAGAGCTGCGCCGCGCCACCGGCGACCGCACCTACGACAACATCAACCCCACCTCTGGCGAGGTCATGGGGTCGGCGCCCGACGGCACGCCCGCTGACATCGAGGCAGCCATCGTTGCCGCCCGGTCGGCGTTTGACGACACCGACTGGTCGACCGATGTTGCCTTCCGCGCGCGCTGCCTTCGCCAACTTCATACCGCCCTTCTCGAGAACGTCGATCGGCTCACCGACATCACGGTGGCCGAGGTGGGTGCGCCCCGAAGCGTCTGCTCGTCGGTGCAGGTGACGGCTCCCCTCGATTTCCTGCCGTTCTACGCCGACCTGGCCGAGAGCTACCAATGGACCACCGACCTCGGAGCACGGGACACCCTCGGCGGACCAGCCACTCGTTGGATCGAGCGCGAACCAATCGGCGTTGTCGCCGCGATCACTCCTTGGAACGTGCCGAACCAGATCAACCTGGCCAAGATCATCCCGGCGCTCGCCGCGGGCTGCACCACCATTCTGAAACCGGCCCCTGATACGCCATGGACCGGCCTGTTCCTCGGCCACCTCGTCTCCGAGCACACCGATATTCCTGCCGGTGTGGTGAACGTGGTTACCTCCGCCGACCCGGCCATCGGCGAGCACCTCACCAACGATCCGCGGGTGGACATGATCAGTTTCACCGGATCCACATCGGTAGGGCGCCGGATCATGTCGGTGGCCAGCGACCACCTCACCAAAGTGTTTCTGGAGCTGGGAGGAAAGTCGGTGAGCCTCGTGCTCGACGATGTCGCCGACTTCTCGATGGTGGCCGCCACCGCAGCGTTTGGCACCGCCACGGTTGCCGGGCAAGGTTGCGCGCTCGCCACCAGGATCCTTCTGCCCCGCTCGCGCTACGACGAGGGCGTGACCGCGATCGCCGACATGATGGCCATGATTCCACCGGGCGACCCCGATGACGAGGGCACCACGATGGGTCCGCTGATAAACGCCAAACAACTCGCACGGGTCGATGGGTACGTGCAGCGGGCGGTCGCCGATGGCGCACGCGTGGTGTGTGGCGGCAAACCATTCGCCCACCAGACGCACTCGGGCGGTTTCTTCTACCCGCTCACCCTCCTGGCCGACGTCACCAACGACATGCCCGTGGCCCGCGAAGAGGTGTTCGGGCCGGTGCTGGTCGCGATTCCCTATGACTCCGTCGACGATGCGGTGGCCATTGCCAACGACTCGATCTATGGCTTGTCGGGTGCGGTGTTCGCCGGCACCAACGAGCGAGCGCACGCCGTCGGCAAACGCATTCGCACCGGCACGATGTCGATAAACGGCGGTGTCTGGTACGGCCCCGATGTGCCCTTTGGCGGGTACAAACAATCCGGACTCGGCCGCGAGATGGGCGTCGCCGGATTCGAAGAACATCTTGAAATCAAGGCCTATGCGCAACCCATCTGACCTCGGTCAGCAGACACCGCCCGTGGAGGAGCGATGACCAACGAAAACTCAGATGCCTACCAGCGAGGTATCGACAAGATCACCGAGGTCTACGCGGGTGAGGTCATGGCTATGCCCGAGGGCACCATGCCGTTCTACGACGTGATGATGAAGTCGTTGTTCGCCGAAGTATGGGACCGCGACGTGCTGCCTATTCGTGAGCGGCGGCTTCTTCTTCTGGGTGTCATCGCAGCACAGGGCCAGGCCGACACGTTTGTGATCCAGGCCAACGCAGCGCTGAAACGCGGCGAACTCACCCCTGACGAACTTCGCGAGTGCCTGATTATGCTGGCACCCTACGCCGGCTACCCGAACGTGGCCGGACTTCTCTCGCCAGTCGAAGAAGCCATCGCCAAATTCGAACGATCGCAGGCCGAAGACGACGAGTAATCGTCGATAGCAATGGCGCTCATCGATTCTCTCGCCGTTCTACTTGACCACCCCGCCGTCAATCTGGGAGAACTTCAAATGGACGCCCGACCCACCTAGCAGCCACGCTTACCAGTAACGAACCACAAAACCGGATACAAAAACCATGAGCACCGCCACTGACCGCTACACCATCATCTCCGCTGACACCCATGCTGGTGCCAATCACGAGACCTATCGTGAGTATCTCGACCCCGCCTACCGCGACGAGTTCGATGCCTGGCGAGGAAAGTACAAGAACCCATGGAAGGACCTGCGCGACACCGACCTGCGCGTGCGCAACTGGGACGATGACCGCCGCGACGCCGACCTCTACTCCGATGGTTGTGTGGCCGAGGTCGTGTTCCCCAACACGGTTCCGCCGTTCTACCCGGCGTTCGTGTTGTTTGCCGGTCCGCCAAAGGAAGAGGACTACCTGCGCCGCCGTGCTGGTCTTCAAGCCCATAACCGTTGGCTGAAGGATTTCTGCGAGCGTCGTCCCGGTCAACGGGCCGGCGTCGGGCAGATCTTCCTCAACGACATCGACGATGCCATCGAGGACGCAACCTGGCTGAAGGAAAACGGCCTCCGAGGTGGCGTATTGCTGCCCAACATCGCCCCCGACGTGAAGTGGGTGAAGCCGCTCTATGACCCCGAGTACGACCGCCTGTGGTCAGCGCTGGTCGACCTCGACATGCCGGTAACCCTGCATGGTGGCACCGGCTCACCCAACTACGGCCGCTACGCCGCGACCCCGATGATCATGATCACCGAGGTGCCGTTCTACAGCGTGCGCCCCTTTGTGCACATGCTGCTGTCGGGCGCCTTCGAGCGTCACCCGAACATGAAGTTCGTGATGACCGAAAACGCCGCCGGTGCGCTGCCCGAAATCGTGTCCCACCTCGACGGCATCATCTCCAAGGTGCAGGAAGGCGCCATCGGCGAACTGAAGTACGGCGAAGAGAGCAAGCTGCCAAAGCTGGCATCGGAGTACTTCGCCCAGAACTGCTACGTCGGTGCGAGTATGCCCGGCCCCGATGATGTCAAGACCCGCCACCTGCTTCCCGACGACCGGTTCATGTGGGGCAACGACTACCCGCACGATGAGGGAAGCGGCCCGTACTCCCGCGAGCTCATCCGCCTTGCACTCCCCGATGTCGAGGAAGCCGAAATGCGCAAGATCCTCAGCGAAAGTGCGGCCAAGCTCTACGGGTTCGATCTCGATGCTTTGGCTCCGCTGGCTGCCGAGCACGGCCCCACCAAAGCCGAGCTTGCCATGCCGCTCACCGAACTTCCCGCTGAGCCCAACATGGCACTCGAAAAGGCCGCAGAACAGGCCGGCTGGAACTCCTAACCGCCAGCGGAGGCCCGCTCCTTCGCACTACTCCAACGACGGCGCGGGCTCAGTAGAGCCCGTTGTCGACACGCCGAACCACTTGGCGGCCGGCCCTGCGCCGAGCCCGTAGATGAAGCCCGCGCCCACGATCACCACGAAGGTGATCGGGACGAGGAGCTCGGACTCGTCAACAAACCCATGGTCCTCCAGTTCGAGGGCGAACGCAGAGGACGTGGCCGCGGCGACGATGCCGCGCGGCGCGAGCGACGTGACGAACCCGACGCTCCCCCGGTCGAGCCCTGATCTCCAGGTGGATGCCAGCACCGCCAAGGGACGTGCCACCAACACAAGGGCGGCCAGAACGATAAGCCCGGGCACGATCATCGGCGCGAGCTCGGCGGGACTGACCCGTGCGCCGAGCACGATGAACAGACCGCCGATTGCCAG
>CAZGVQ010000253.1:0-6001 GCA_964529355.1 uncultured Acidimicrobiales bacterium | reverse complement strand
GGCGTGACGAAAATGGGCTCCATGTCGAGAGGCGTCACGCCGGTGTCGTCGAGGCGCTGGCGAACCTCGCGGGTGCGGGCGTTGGTCCAGGTGTCGTGGTCGTACCAGATCCCAACGGCTTCCCATCCAGCGGTGGCCGCAGCTTCGATGACTGCGGGCGGATCAAACTCGGGCAGTACCCCAGCAGCCAAAGACAACATGGGGCACCCTACCTGTCCTCCACTGGCTGGTCTACGGTGCGAACGTGCAGTTGACCTTCGAAGCCGAGCTGTTTCCCTGGACATCGAACCCGTCGTTTGTGTTCGTCGCCCTCCCCACCGACGATGCCGATGCCATCGACGATGCGGTGTCGCTAACCGGCGGGTTCGGCAGCGTAAAGGTACGGGTCCAGCTCGGAGGTTCGGCCTGGAGCACGTCGCTGTTTCCCAGCAAAGAGATGGAGACCTATGTGTTGCCGCTGAAAAAGGCGGTGCGCAAGGCCGAGGGCATCGACATCGGCGATACCGCCGAGATCACCGTGGAGCCCGTGCACATCTAAACGAATGAAGTTGGCGGCGCAGACCCCGCCGAAGCGCTACGCAGAGGCTTCCATCGACTGCATGATGTCGTCAGGGATGTCGAAGTTCGAGAACACATCCTGCACGTCGTCGTGATCATCGAGGATATCGATCACGTTCAGCACCGCCTTTGCCGCGCCCGCGTCGGCGAGCTCGACGGTTTGGCTGGGCAGCATCGTGACATCAGCAGAGTCGAAACCAATGCTTGCTTCTTCGAGTGCTGCGCGCAGGTCGGGCAGGTCGGAAGGGTCACACGTGAGCTGCCAGGTATCGCCTTCGTCGACCAGGTCCTCGGCGCCCGCCTCGAGCGCGACCATCATCAGGTCGTCCTCCTCGATGGTGCGGGGCAGGATGATGATGCCCTTGCGGTTGAACTGCCAGGCCACCGCCCCCGGTTCGGCCAGCGAACCGCCATTTTTGCTCAGCAGACTACGGATGTCGCTACCGGTGCGATTGCGGTTGTCGCTGAGAACCTCGACATACAGCGCGACCCCGTGGGGGGCGTACCCCTCGTAGGTGATCTGCTCATAGTTGACGCCTTCGAGCTCACCGGTTCCGCGCTTTACCGCCCGTTCGATGGTGTCCAGCGGCACCGAGGCATCGCGTGCCTTCTGAAACATGGTGCGCAACGTGGGGTTGGAGTCTGGGTCGCCACCGCCGGTGCGCGCCGCAACCTCCACCTGCTTGATCAGCTTGGCAAAGAGCTTGCCGCGCTTCGCGTCAGCGGCACCCTTCTTGTGTTTGATTGTTGCCCATTTGGAGTGACCCGACATGACCCGGTTGTCTCCCTATTCGTTCGAATTCTCAACAGATCTGTTACGGCCACACTACGGAGCTGTGGAGCCGACTGCTTAGACCGCCGCCACGCCGACCACGGATTCAAGAAAGTACCGATGAAGGCGATCGTCGTCGGTGAGTTCGGGATGAAACGAACTGGCCAGCACCGCACCCGACCGGCAAAGCACCGGCTCACCCCGATGTTCCGATACAACATCGACGCCCCCACCCACCGTTTCGACTCCGGGCGCCCGAATGAACACCGCTGGGAAAGGCTCGTCGAGTACCGATACCGCCAGATCGGTTTCGAAGGACTCCACCTGTGCGCCATAGGCGTTTCGGCGCACCTTGATATCGAGCGCTCCGAAACAGTTCTGATCATCGCGGCCGTCGAGAATGTCCGATGCCAGAAGGATCATGCCCGCGCACGTCCCGAACACGGGAAGCCCATCGTCGATCGCGGCCTGAAGCGGGGCAAACAGCTGTTGGGAGTCAAGCAGCATCGACATTGTGGTCGATTCGCCGCCTGGCATGATGAGCGCGTCGACGTCAGCAAGCTCGGCCGCGGTCTTCACCGGAACCCCACGGACCGCAAGCCCAGCAGCCGCCAGCCTCTCGATGGCTTGCAAATGGAGTGCGAAAGCCCCCTGAAGGGCAAGCACTCCGACGGTTGTTACCAACCCCGCTCGGCCATCTTCGTTTCGAGGGTTGCCATCTCAAGACCCTTCATCGCGTCGCCCAGACCGGTGGAGACCTTCGCAAGAATCGCAGGATCCTGATAGTTGAGCGTGGCCTGCACGACCGCTTCGGCCATGCGGGCGGGATCGGAGCTCTTGAAGATTCCCGACCCGACAAATACCGACTGTGCGCCCAACTGCATCGTCATGGCAGCGTCGGCCGGAGTTGCGATGCCCCCAGCGCAGAACATCGGTACGGGCAGCTCGCCGGTCTCGGCGATCTCCTGCACCAGAGGAAGCGGCGCCTGGAGCTGCTTGGCCCATTCGAAAAGCTCAGCGTTGTCGGCCTTGGTGATCTTGCCGATGTCGCCGAGGATCGACCGGAGATGCCGGGTGGCCTCCACGATGTTGCCAGTGCCAGCTTCGCCCTTCGACCGGATCATGCAGGCACCTTCGCTGATGCGACGAAGCGCTTCGCCCAGATTGGTTGCGCCGCACACGAACGGCACGGTGAACGCCCACTTGTCGATGTGATGGGTCTCATCAGCAGGGGTGAGGACTTCGCTCTCGTCGATGTAGTCGACATTGAGCGACTCGAGAATCTGTGCCTCGACAAAGTGGCCGATACGAGCCTTGGCCATCACCGGAATCGTGACGGTCTCCTGAATGCCCTGAATCATCTCGGGGTCAGACATGCGCGACACACCGCCATCACGACGGATGTCGGACGGGACTCGCTCGAGCGCCATTACCGCTACGGCTCCCGCATCCTCGGCAATCTTGGCCTGCTCGGGGTTGACGACGTCCATGATGACGCCGCCCTTGAGCATTTCGGCAAGACCTCGCTTTACGAGCGGTGACCCAGTTTCGCGAGTTGATCCCTGTTCAGACATAGCAAACAGTCTATGACCGGAATCCGCGACAGGACGAGCCGATTAACCAACGAACTTTGCAGCGGAGGATCGCTACTGATCGTCGCCTCCGCCAAACTCACCGAAGCCGAGAATGCTCAGATCGCCCGGCTCGCTGAGGTGCACGAAGGTTTGGCCCGGCTCAAGCCGGATCTTGCGGCCATCAGGGTGGATGAGGTCGAAGCCTTGGCTCGACACGGTCCGCTGCCACAGGCCCTCGATTCGCTGACCGTTACTGAAGACCGTCGCCGTGCCGCTACCGGTGGTAATGGCCTGGGGCGAGGCTGCGTCGGCGCGACTGATGGTGTAGTCGATCTCCAACACCACCACGTTCGCTGGCGTGAGCTGCGAACCGTCTTCGGTGAGGTGTGGGGTTCCGGCCTGGAACCGCTGCCAGCCCATCTCGTCGGCGTTCCACGTATACACGGCCGGGGTTCGTTCGTTGGTGGAGACTTCGAACGAGGCGGTGTCGATGGTGTCTACCGGGGCGTCGTCGCCGTCGCGCTGGTACCGGAACACGGGTCGCACCACGGTGGGAGCGGTGGTGAACTGCTCCTGGCTGAGCTTGGCCGGGAACAGCGTGCGGTGATGGGGTGCCGGACGATCATCGCGGTCGATATAGGCCGAGTTGGCCTGATCGAAGTTGGCCGACACAAGGAGACCTTCGGCCTGCGCGGCCCGGACCTCCTGGCCAACAATGTCGTTGCTGCCCGAGTAGGCGAACAGCGGGTTGGCAAGCGGGGCCATCAGGTCGATGTCGCTGCTGCGGGCCGAGCGAACGGGTCCGACGCGCTCGGGGTAGGAACTATGAAAGATGGCAAGGAACCGGGTGATCTGGTTCTCGACCAGCACCTCATAGACGATGTCGGCGGCCTCGAGCCCGAACTGGGGCCGAGCCTTCTCGTCGTTGTCGATCTTCACGGCAATGGGCCGCTCGGTGAGCATTGCCTGGTCGGTCAGGGGAAGACCCGACAGCGGCTCGATGTTGCCGTTCTGGCGAGTAAAGGTGTCTTCGATCTCGACCGGCGTGCCGACGGATTCCTCTTCTTCGATGACCTCGGGCTCCACCGTGGTCTCGGGGGCGACCGATACCACCGGCTCGGTGGTGGTTGGAGCGCCGATGGGAGTTTCGTTGCCGCCGCATGCCGCGGCGATGAGGGTCGCCACGACTACAACGGCCACAAGACGCAACGCGTCCCGAAGTCGGTTGGGCATTAGAGCTCCCGAAGAATGCTGATTCGAAGATTGAGAGGGGGGTGCACCCGCTCAGTAAGAACCGCGGGGTCTCCAATGGGATCGGCCAACCAGAGGTGGGCATTAGCAGTGCGGGCCATCGGCACTGTGGTGTCGGCGGCCTGCAGTTTCTCCAGCGACGAGGCGAAGCTTGGCGGATACCGCGTGTATCCGACTGCCGCGAGGTCGGTGTCGATGCGGAAGTGTTCGGGGAACATCCACTCGATTGCGCGCTTGCGAAGCCCACCACCAGGCAAAACGGTCAACACGGCGCCGGCCAGGGTGGCTCCGCCGATGTCGGCGCTCGCGGCCGCAGTGAGGAGATGGGCGAGCACGCCTTCGATCTCGAGCCGCTCGAGCGCATCGACCAGACCGGTGGTGAGCACGAGCTTGGTGTTGCGAGAGTCACGCCCCACCACGGCCGCGTTGGTGGCCGAGCTGTTGAGTAGTTGCACCTCGGGACGATCGAAACCATGGGTAACGACGAGGCCATCGAGCACGCTGGCCAGGTGCGGATTGTCCTCGGCGGTGACAGCACGAGGTGCCATGCCCGACATCGCAAGCGACTCGCGGTTCAGGTACACAAACGCCACGATGGCCAGCCAAAGCACCAGCGCGACGATCAGCGCTACCCACCAATTCACCACGAGCCACACGATGATGAAGGCCACGAGTGCCACCACGTCGGCAGCCAGCGCGAGAAGCAGAAATGCTTGGTTGCGGATGTTCATGGGGTCGACTACTCGAAGCTCACGTTGACGTTGCCGCGCGATTCTTCGTCGGCTTCGAAGTACTCGCGCTCGGTGAAGTTGAAGTTGTTGGCGATGACCGACGACGGAAACACTTCGATCTTGGTGTTATAGCGAAGCACGCTGTCGTTGTAGTACTGCCGGGCGTATGCGATGCGGTCCTCGGTACCCCGCAGCTCTTCTTGAAGCTGCAGGAAGTTCTCGTTGGCCTTCAGGTCGGGATACGCCTCGGAAACGGCGAACAGCGACTTGAGCGCTCCGGTAAGGATGTTCTCGTTCTTTGCCTGAGCAGCTGGGCCATCAGCCGAAACCGCCATGTTTCGTGCCTGGATGACCGACTCGAGCGTTTCCTTCTCGTGGGACGCATAGCCCTTCACGGTCTCGACCAGGTTGGGGATGAGGTCGTAGCGACGCTTGAGCTGCACATCGACCTGGGCCCATGCGCCCTCGATCTTGTTTCGCAGCTTCACGAGTGAGTTGTACTGACCAACGATCCAACCGACCAGGACAGCGAGGATAACGACGATGATGATTATCGCAATAAGCATGAGATGCCTCCGGGCATATTCTGCTTCAGAGTCTAGTGGTTTCTCTCAAAACCACAGGTTCGGCCGGTGCGAACGCTCGTTGGGCCTGTCAGCTCGACGAAGTTCGTAACGAGGCGCGGTTGGCCACGAGTTCCTCATAGGCACCGTGGTACACCTCGGCGAGTCGCCGCATCGAAAACGACTCAGCCCGGCGCTGACCCGATTGTTGGAGTTCGGTCATCCGACCTGGGGTGAACAGCACCCCGGAGAGGGCATCGGCCAGAAGTTCGACATCGCCGGGCGGCACCAACACGGCATCGAGCCCGTTGCGGGCCACTCGGGCATAGCCGGCAAGGTCGCTCGCCACCACGGCCGTACCGGCGGCCATCGCTTCGAGGATCACCACCCCGAACGACTCGCCCCGAAGTGACGGCGCACACAACACATCGGCAGCTCGAAGTCGGTCGATCTTTTCGGTCTCGGTGATTCTTCCCAGCCAGCTCACTTGCGGGTCACCGGCTGTGAGCCTTTGAAGCGCTTCGGTTTCGGGGCCGTCGCCCGCCACCCACA
>CAZGVQ010000252.1:0-6008 GCA_964529355.1 uncultured Acidimicrobiales bacterium | reverse complement strand
TTGCTGGATGACGGCCGAAGAGAAGTTTGCGCCACGCATGAAGCTTGCGATCAAGCACACCACTCGTAACGCTCGGGTCATGGTGAAGGACATTCAGTACCGTCTCGACATCAACACCCTGCATCGCGATGAGTCGAGCGAAGTGCTCGAACTCAACGAGATCGGTCGAGTCACGCTTCGCAGCACCCAGCCACTGTTTGTCGACGAGTACCGACGCAACCGCACAACCGGTTCGTTCATCCTCATCGACGAGCACACCAACACCACCGTTGGTGCCGGCATGATTCTCGGCGTCGCCGAGTAACAACTGCTGAGTTCGCGCATCGTGTCGAAATCGAGTCCCAACGTCCGCTGGCATCCGAGCGAGTTTGATCGCCAGGAGCGTTGGGACAAGATCGGCGCCAAGGGCGCAACCATCTGGTTCACGGGCTTCTCCGGCTCGGGTAAGTCGACGGTGGCCGTTCAGGTCGAACGTCTCCTGCTCGAAGCCGGACAGCCTACGTATCTGCTGGATGGCGACAACCTGCGTATGGGTCTCAACGGCGACCTCGGCTTCTCGGCCGAGGACCGTGACGAGAACGTGCGTCGGGTGTCCGAAGTCGCTCGACTCTTTGCCGACGCCGGCAACGTCAGCCTCGTACCGCTGGTATCGCCCTATCGGGCGGCCCGCGACCGGGCTCGAGAGATCCACGGCGCTGCCGACCTGCCGTTCATCGAGTGCTTCATCTCCACCCCCATCGAGGTGTGCGAGAGTCGCGACCCCAAAGGCCTCTACAAGAAGGCCCGGGCTGGCGAGATCAAAGGCATGACCGGGATCGACGACCCCTACGAACCACCGGAAAACCCAGAGCTGGTCCTCGACACCACAACGGGTACGCCAGAAGAGCTCGCCCAACAGGTCATCGACTACCTCAACGAGTAGCCCAAACTCCGTAAAGTGTCTGACACTTTACGGAGTTTTGCATACGGTGGGAGATGCAGATTGAAGCTGCTGACCTTGATGCTGCCGATGTGGTTGATCTGATTCGGCTGCATGGTGAGCCTCGACACAGGCGCCACCGAAGCATTCGCAGCCGCCTGCCACCTCTACGAGAGCGCTGGGTTCAGTCGTGTGGCCCCTTCGACACCTACGTCGAGGCCGACTTCAGCCGCCGTTACAGCCTCGGCCTCTTGCCAAACTGAATAAGTGCAGTTCACCTTGGTAGTTGCAGGGCGTGGAGGAGGCTGACCGCCAGGGCGATGCCGAGCACGATGCCGATTGCCGTGCTGAGGCTTGAGGCGGTGGCGATTGCTCCGATGAGGACCGGGGCACCGAGAAAGCCGATACGCATCCCGGCCGACATAACCGCCAGGCCGGTGCCTGCGCCGTTCTCGGTGTTGCGGGCGGCTGCGAGATAGAGAAGCGGAAAGAGCGGGGCGACTCCGACGCCGCTCAGCAGGTAACCCACAAGCGTGAGCGGTACGTCGTTGGCGAACACGATGACCGCCACGCCAAGAGCCAGTATGAGCGTTCCGCCGATCATGGTGTTTCGGGCACCCACACGGGCAACGACGGTGTCGGCCAGCAGGCGGACGACCAGCATGGCCGAGGAGAACACCACAAAGCCCAACGCGGCCTGGTAGTCGCTGGCGCCGCGTTCGTCGGCCAGCACGAGAGGGCTCCACTCGGTCGAGGTGCCCTCGAGTACCGCGGTCGCGAGCGCTGCCAAGCCAAGGATCACGGCAACTGCGCCGATCGACCCTCGCTTGACGTCCTCGGACTCCATGGCATCAAAGCGCAACAATCGGGGAGCCACCCAGACCATCGACAGAAGCCCCAGGGCCGAGACGACGAGGAGTTGCACAAGAAAGTCGATACCGATGGCGATGGCCCCGGTGCCGATGAGCCCGCCGACGAGTGAGCCCACGCTCCACACCGCATGAACCCGATTGATGTTGTTGCGCCCCAGGATGTCGTTGGCGTGCACCACCTGGGCGTTCATGCCGATATCGACGCCCGCGTCGGTGAGGCCGATGACCAGAAGTAGCCCGAAGAACGCCCAGGGCGAGCCGACGATGGCGATAACGGGCAGCGCCGCCAGAAGCACAACGCCGAAAACCAGGGACAACGAACGGGTGCCGACCCGGTTGGCCACGATTCCACCGGCGAGGCTGCCGGCGAGGCCGCCCAGGCCCATACCCATCAACGATCGGCCAAGGATGTCCTCGGTAACGCCGAGGTTGTCGCGAAGTTCGGCCATTCTGGGGATCCAGCTACCGATGACCAGGCCGTTCAGGAAAAACAGCACGGTCGCCGCACGCGCCGCGGCGATGGCCTGAGTTTCTTGGTGACTGTCCAGTTCGCGAACAGCGGTCGGCGACATTGCGGCAGACTAGTACCGCTACGCCGAATCGAGCCGATTAGTTCTCGGCGGGGCCGTAGGGCTCTTTGGCGTCCTTGTAGCAGGGGTAGTGATAGTGATCGACCCGCACCCAGGAGTTCTTCTCATAGATGTTGCAGATGGCCTGCTGATGGCGCATCTTGGCCTGGAACTTCACTCGTTCACCACAAACCACGCACTCGACCTGGCTACCAGGCTCGACCATCCGAAGCACCGCACGGCTCTTCCATGAGGTCTTCTTCTTTGGAGCGGCCTTCTTGGCGGCGGTCTTCTTTGCCGTGGTCTTCTTGGCAGGCGCCTTCTTCGACGCGGTCTTCTTTGCTGGGGCCTTCTTGGCCTTTGCTTTGGTCGCGGCCTTCTTGGTGGGCGCCTTCTTGGCGGCCGCCTTCTTTGCCGGAGCCTTCTTCTTGGTCGTGGTGCTTGCCATAGCCATCTATCGGCAGGCCAGCTCGCATTCTGAGCAAATTCTTAGGCCATTTGACCCAGAAATCGATCGACCTGGGCTTTTGGAGGGCAACCGCTCTAGCTGGCGCTTTGCTCGGCGATCGTGATCAGTTGCACGATGGCTGCTTCATCGGTCAGCCCGCCCGCAATCCGTTGCACCACAGCGCCGTCGCCGCCGACGACGACGAAGTAGGGAAAGGCCGGCAACCCGAAGCCGGCTGCCATAGCCGAGAAGGCCGAGTCGTCGAGCACCGGGAATGGCCAGCCCTCGTTATCGAACCAGTCGACCGGCGGGAAGTTGTCGCGACTGTCGTCGACCGCGGTGGACACCGCGTGGAAGTCGACGTTGTCGGGAAGTCGGTTGGCTTCGAGATAGTCGACGAGTAGAGGAACCTCGGTCTGGCAGTGCGGGCACCAGTGGGCGAAGAACCCGTAGATCTTGCCGCGGCCATCCGCCTGGTCGATCTGCATCTCCTGGCCCTTGAGCGAGACGGCATGGAGGTCTGGAGCCCGTTGACCTATTGCGGCGTCGTTGTCGGGGTCAGCGAACTGAGCGAGGGCTCGGCCGAGTACCGGGTTTTCGGGAATCTCCGGTGCCGTCACCGGAGCATCGGCGTTCTCCTGACCGTCGGCGACCACGTCGTCGGCCGTGCTGCCGGCGGTATCGCTGACGCCGCTACCACCACAGGCTGCGGCCAACAGGGCGGCCGCCAAGACCACCCCAAGAAGACGGCCGGGAGCGCCGAACCGCCGAAAAAGTTCTGAACTCATAGGTCCTGAAGGGTACCAACGCATCAGCGTGAGCCGACCGCGAGACGGTCGTGGTGCCCCGCCCGGTTAGCGAACCAGTGGCTTGTAGGTGACTCGTTCGGGTCGCATGGCATCGACACCGTGTTCGCGTTTGCGGTACTCGGAGTACTCGCTGAAGTTGCCTTCGAACCATCGCACCTGGCTTTGTCCTTCAAAGGCCAGCATGTGGGTGGCAACCCGGTCGAGGAACCAGCGATCGTGACTGATGATCACGGCGCAACCCGGATAGGCCTCGAGGCCGTCTTCGAGTGCCCGCAACGTTTCGACATCGAGATCGTTGGTGGGCTCATCGAGCATCAATACATTGGCGCCCCGGCGGAGAACCTTGGCCAGATGCACCCGGTTTCGCTCACCACCCGACAGCTGCCCGACCACTTTCTGCTGGTCGGAGCCCTTGAAGTTGAACGAACCCACATACGCCCGGGCATTCATCTCACGCCCGCCGAGGGTGACCACTTCGTCGCCCTGGCTGATCTCGTCGAACACCGTCTTGTCGCCGTCGAGGGTGTCTCGGCTCTGATCGACATAGCCGAGATCCACGGTCGAACCAATGGTGACATCGCCCGAGTCGGGGGCACGATCTCCATCGCCGTTGCCTTCCGCCGCGTTGGTGATCATGCGAAACAGCGTTGTCTTGCCGGCGCCGTTTCCGCCGATGACGCCGACGATGCCAGCAGGGGGAAGCGAGAACGAGAGGTCATCGATGAGCAGTTTGTCGCCGAAGCCCTTCGACACCGAATCGAACTCGATGACCTGATCGCCCAGGCGCTCGTTGGCCGGGATGGTGATGGCCAGCTTGTCGATACGACCTGCCGATGCCTTCTGCTGGGCCACCAGCTCGTCATAGGCAGCCAGGCGGGCCTTTCCTTTGGATTGGCGAGCTTTGGGCGACATGCGTACCCACTCGAGCTCCTGTCTCAACATGCGCTCGCGGGCGCTGTCTTCTTTGTCCTCCTGGGCCAGCCGGGCCTGCTTCTGTTCGAGCCAGCTGCTGTAGTTGCCCTCGAAGGGATGTCCTTTGCCGCGATCGAGTTCGAGAATCCACTGGGCCACGTTGTCGAGGAAGTAGCGATCGTGAGTGATGGCCACGATGGTGCCCTCGTAGTCCGAGAGGAACCGCTCGAGCCAGGCCACGGACTCGGCATCGAGGTGGTTGGTGGGCTCATCGAGCAACAGCAGATCGGGTCGGCTGAGGAGGAGTCGGCAAAGCGCCACGCGACGACGCTCGCCGCCGGATAGATCGGTGACGGGCGAGTCGCCGGGCGGAAGCCGCAGCGCATCCATGGCGATCTCGATGGTGCGCTGAAGGTCCCAGGCATCGGCGGCCTCGATGCGCTTTTCGAGGGCGGCTTGGCGGTCGCCCAGCTTCTCGAAATCCGCGTCGGGGTCGGACCATCCCGCCAGAACCTCGTCGTACTCCTGCAGCAGCCCGGAGATTTCGCCGACGCCGTCCATGACGTTTCCCATCACGTCTTTGTCGTCGTCGAGTTGGGGTTCCTGCTCGAGCATCCCGACGGTGAATCCGTCGGTGAGGCGAGCCTCGCCGGTGAAGTCGGTATCGATGCCCGCCATGATTTTGAGGAGCGAGGACTTTCCGCTGCCGTTGGGGCCGATGACGCCGATCTTGGCGCCGGGGAAGAACGACAGATTGATGTTGTCGAGCACTTGGCGGTCGGGTGGGTAGAACCGGCCGACCTTGCTCATGGTGAAGATGTACTGGGCACTCATGGGCGCTGAGGCTACCGGCAACCGGCAGCGAGTCGGGAGTTGGCGAACCACAGCCCTACTAAGCTGCGCTCGATGGGATTCCTCAAAGATGTTTCCAAGATCTTCCGAAGCGCGAAGGGTGCGCTCGAATCAAACCTGGCGAAGAAGGAGCGCGACCTGAACGCTTCACCCCAGGACGAGTTCGACGCCACGCTGTCCGTCGTCGAGGATCCGCTCGACGATCCAATGGCGGCGGTCCGAGCCAAGATCGACCGCAAGTCAGCGATGGCCGACGCCAAAGGTGAGCTAAGCGAGGAAGCCGCGGCCGAGGCGAAAAGTCGGAACCCTCTGGCCGCCGAAGCCAAGGCGTCTGAAGAGGCCAGCGCTACCGCTGGCGAACACACACCCCGAGATGTTGCTGAAGGAGAACCTGGAACCTCGACGATCAAGGCCGTGCTGTTCGACTTCGGCGGCGTGGTCACCACCAGTCCGTTCGAGGCATTCGCCGAGTTTGAACGTCAAAACGGCCTCCCGGCCGACATCATTCGCACCATCAATTCGACCAACCCCGACACCAACGCCTGGGCGCAGTTCGAGCGCAATCAGATCGATCGGGAGCGGTTCGTCACCAAGTTCGGCGAGGAAGCGAAGGCGATGGGCCACGAC
>CAZGVQ010000251.1:0-6023 GCA_964529355.1 uncultured Acidimicrobiales bacterium | reverse complement strand
TAGCTGTAGAGCCCGTAGTCGGAGTTGTTGGCCATGGCGATGGCCTCGTCGTCGCCGTCGTGGGGCATGATGACCACCACCGGCCCGAACGCCTCTTCTTGCACGACGTGCATATCGGGGGTGCAGTCGGCCAGGAGCGTCGGTGCGACGAAGTAGCCGGGCAGGTCGGGCCGTTGACCGCCACACACCATCGTGGCGCCATCATCGACTCCGGACTGAATGAACTCCTCGACTCGGTCGCGGTGGGTCTCGGTGATGACCGGCCCGACAAGTGTGTCGTCGTCTCGGGCGTCGCCCACTTTGAGGAATCCGGAGACTCCCTTGAGCGCCTCGACCGTCTCGTCGTACTTGCTGCGGTGGCAGATAACCCGGGTCGGAGCAGTACAGATCTGGCCGGAGTGGAAACCCCAGACCGTGGCGATCGCCCCCACGGCCTTCCCGACATCGGCGTCGTCGGTCATGATGAGGGCGCCTTTGCCGCCCAACTCCATGAGCAGCCGTTTCATGGTTTTGCCCGAGTTCTCATAGATCTTGGCTCCGATGGCGGAGCTGCCGGTGAAGCTGATCATGTTGACATCGGGGGAATCGACCAGCGCCGCAGGAGCCTCGGGGCCCGAGCCGGTGAGTACGTTGACCACACCGGGCGGGAATCCGGCCTTCTCGATGGCCTCGGCCAGCAGGAGGATGCCGAGTGGGTCTTGTGGTGCCGGCTTGATGATGCAGGTGTTTCCCATGGCCAGCGCGGGACCGATCTTGCCGGCCACGTTGGTGAGCGGAAAGTTGTACGGCGTGATCGCAGCAACGACGCCAACGGGATGGCGATTGACCGCTGCGCTGATGAGCCCCGCAGGCCCGAGCGCAGACTTTCCGACCGGCTGGGGCATCAGCGACTCGTTGAGGTCGGGAATCGAGGAGTAGTAGCGGAAACGGTCGATGGTGGGACCGCCGACCTGCATCGTCGCCGCGATCTTGAGGGTTGCACCGGTCTCGGCCTGCACCGTGTCGACCCAGGAATCCGAGTCGGCCTCGAGCACGTCGGCGAGCTTCGCCAGGTACGCACCGCGCTCCCCCGACGACAGTGCTCGCCATGCGGGGAGCGCCGCCTTTGCTGCAGCGACTGCATCGAGCGCCTGGGCCGCGGTGGCCTCGGGCGCGTGGCCGACCAGGTTGGTGGTGTTCGGATCGATGACCTCATAGGTCGAGCCCGTAGGCACCCACTCGCCACCGATGAACAGCTTCCATTCCTTCTGAACATCGATATTCAGATCTGTACTCATCACTGTCCTCAGCTCTTGGCGTTCAAAACAGCTGTCTCAAACCGTTTCAAACAACGTTGTGTTGAGCCGAACGTATCCAGTGCGCAGGGAAAAGGAAAAACCCCTCGGTGTTCAGGCAGCCTTGGATTGGCCGTAGTCCCACCGGAACGATGTCCCAAGCTGCTCAGCGAGACCTTCGAAGTCCGCCGAGAAGGTCGCATCGAGACGACCCCGAACCTCGGTCGACATCGCCGGAACGTCGTCCAGCGGCCGGTATGGCGGCATGCGGGCCTGAAGACTGGGATCGAGACGGAGAAAATCGAGGATCCGGTGATACTCGGCAGCGGGGTCCTCAAAGAATGACTCGGCTTCAACGATGTGCAGTCGTTGCCGGGGGATGTGTTCGAGCCACGATCGAAGTTGCGATCCGTAGAGACCGTTGCGGACATAGCCGAACTGACCGCCGTCGGGTGTAGCAGCAGGAACGGCCCGGTTTGAGGAGCCAAGCCGTTCGATAAGTTCGAGATCGACGCCCACACAACGTTCGAAGTTGCGGCGCTCGATGCCGATGGCGGTGTTGTGGCGATGGTGGGCGACCGCCCGGGCAACGGGATCACGCAACATCACCAGCAGCTTCACCGAAGGCAACTCGCTTTGAATTCGCGGGGCGGAAGCCGCAGTCCACAGATAGTGGTTCGAGCACTCGCCGGTGATGCATGGGGCCTTGAGGAGCTGCGATCGGGCCGCGAGCGTGCCCTTCAGTGGAAAGTGTGACCGGTACCAGTTGGCTCCCTGGTAGAAGGAGTCGCCGAAGTAACCGACGTTTCGCCTGGTGGACGGAAGAACCTGTCGATGTTTGCCGAGGTACCGCCAGAGCGTGGTGGTACCGGACTGATCGGCGCCCAGGATCAGGAATGACGGACTCGACCGGAACCGGGCGGTGTCGGCGCGAAAGTTGGGCCACACGGCTTCTCGCAGACGCGATCGCAGGCGAGGACTTGCCGATCCGGCTGGAAAGACCGGATTGTTCACCTCGAACCCAGGGTCTCCTGCCCGACCCGAGGATGGTTTGTTCTTTCCGGACACCGTATCCAATCGGCGAAAATCGTCGAATCGCAAGCGGACGTTCTAGGCTTACCGGTCGGTAGTCTCACGACACTCCCACCGCATACCCACAGCACCAGAAGGATCATGAAATGGCCGAGCCAGTAATCGTCGCAACCGCACGTACCCCGATCGGCCGGGCGGCCAAAGGAAGCCTCGTCGACGTCCGACCCGACGATATGTCGGCATTCATCATCGATGATGTCCTCGGGAAGGTCCCCGAACTCCCTCGCGAGCAGGTCGAGGACGTGCTCTGGGGGATCGGTCAGCCCGGCGGCGAGGGCGGCTACAACATCGCCCGGGTCGCCGCGTTGCTCGCCGATGTCCAAGCTCCCGGTGTAACCATCAACCGCTACTGCTCCTCGTCGCTGCAGACCATTCGTATGGCCGCCCACGCGATCAAGGCCGATGAGGGCGACGTGTTCGTGGCCGGCGGTGTCGAAACCGTCAGCCGATACATGAACGGGGCAGCCGACACCGGGCCCCACAACGAGGCGTTCGCCGAGGCCGAGGCCGTGAGCGCCAAGCGTGCTGAGGGCGGCGCCGACGTCTGGGAAGCACCCGAAGGAATGCCCGACATCTACATCGCCATGGGCCAGACCGCAGAAAACGTTGCCCAGATGACCGGCATCTCCCGTGAACGCCAGGACGAGTTTGGTGTGCGATCGCAGAACCTGGCCGAAGAGTCGTTGAACAACGGATTCTTCGAGCGCGAGATCACCCCCTACACCCTTGCCGATGGAACCGTCGTAAGTACCGACGACGGCATCCGCGCCGGCACCACCCTCGAAAAAGTCAGCACCCTCAAGCCGGTGTTCCGTCCCGACGGCACCATCACTGCGGGCAACGCCTGCCCGCTGAACGACGGTGCTGCTGCCACGGTCGTAATGAGCGATACCCGCGCCGCCGAGCTGGGCATCAAGCCGCTGGCCCGCATCGTCTCGAGCGGTGTCAGCCAGCTCAACCCCGAAATCATGGGCCTTGGTCCCATCGAGGCGATCCGCCAGGCACTGGGGCGCGCCGGTATGAGCGTCGACGACATCGACCTGTTCGAGATCAACGAGGCATTTGCCGTGCAGGTCCTCGGTTCGGCCGATGAGCTGGGAATCCCGATGGACAAGCTCAACGTCAACGGCAGCTCAATTGCGCTCGGTCACCCCTTCGGAATGACTGGAGCGCGCATCATGGCCACCCTGCTCAACGGCCTCCAGGACGCCGACAAGGAGTTCGGCGTCGAGTCGATGTGCGTTGGCGGCGGCATGGGTATGGCCATGGTCGTGCAACGACTGAGCTAACAGGGTCGTGCAACGACTGAGCTAACAGGGTCGTGCAACGACTGAGCTAGGGCGCAAGATCGGCGGTGGGGACCACCAGAACCCCTCCGCCCAACGAGTCGAGTCCGAGGTCTTCGGTGTCGAGGAGGCGGAATTCGCCGAGGTCGACGTCGAAGACCACCAATCGGCCAGCCGTGCCAAGAACCACATAGCGACTGGTGGGGTCCCATCGGAAGGCGGTGGGATCGTCGCCGATGTTCGATGGTCGACGGAGTTCGTAGTAGTCGCCGGTGGCTAATTCCATGAACCGATAGAACAGTCTGCCGTCCTCTATCGCGTAGGAGCTGAGCCATTCTCCGTCGGGGGACATGCCATTGCCGACCCAATCAAACGAGGTCGATACCACCACAGGTGTGGACTCCCAGGTAGCAAGGTCGACTCGGTGGTAGCTGCACTCGAGCGAACCGCTACAACGTGCCTCGAGCACATGGTTCGGTCCCGACGCAACTATCGCATGGTCGGTCTGGCGTTCGAATCCCACGCCGGTGAATACGTGGCTGCCGTCAGGCCCGACCTGATAACCACTCGGGTTGATGGTGCGCTGCCGGAATGCTGGCTCGAGCACGTTGCCGAGGGCGGTCCCATCGGGGGAGAATCCGCTCAGGATCGTTGCGCCGGCGCCTTCTGGCGGGCGGCTGATGAGCACCACGAGATCCTCGGTAAGTACCACGTCGTCGGACTCCCCATACCTCACGGGCGAATCGCCGTTCATCGGATAGCCGATGATCCAATGCATGCTTCGGACGATGAAGGTATCGGCAGTGCGGCCAACGAGGGTGCCCAAGGCCCGGTCGTACTGATACCACGCACCCCCGGAGACAGCCGTGAATCTGGACAGGTCGCCCGAAGTCGCATCGACCATGGCGATACCGGCTCCGGAGCCGGTCGTAACGAGCGTCAGGTCGGGACTGAACGGAAACAGCGGAAGGGCGGCATCAGCGTCAACTCGAACCCACTCGAGTTGCTCGCCAGCATCGGTGATGACCGTGTCGGCAGCGGCCGAATCGATCGCGTCCTCAGCCGCCTCAGCTTGGCGCTCCTCGGCATCGGACGCCGCACGTTCGCCGTCGGTTGCACCAACGAATTGCCACGCGATCACGCCGAGAAGCACGACGGCCGCGCACGCAAGGGCAGCCAGACCACGCGACGGAGTAGTAGCTACTACCGCATGGATCTCGTCAGATCCCCCCTTGATTCCGATGGGCTCGACGGGGTCGATATCAATCTCGAGCGATTCTTCTGGCGGCACCACGGTCAGATTTCCCCCGGAGCCAGCATCTCGAGATGGGCCAGCCGAAGGTTGACGTTGAGGTCGTCGCGCCCCACCTCGCGGATCTCTCGGGTCTCCGCATCGAAAATCGTCAGCGCTTGTCCGCGACCGGTGGCCAGCGCAGCGTATCGGTTCGACTCATCCCAGGACGGCAGCACGGGACCGCCTTCCAACCGAAAATCGAAGAAGCTGTCTGACAGCACATACTTCTCTCCTGAGCTGAGGTGGACGAGGCTGGTCGCTGCCCGTCCTCCGTCGAGCCATTCAAATTGGGTTACCCAGTTTCCGTCGGGTGAAATCTCCTGGGACCCGAGGGACTGCGAATCGGGGAATGCGGCAAGCGCCATTGCCTGTCCGCTGCGCACATCGACCCGATGGTGCTCGCATTGCAGCGCAGCATCACACCGAACCTCGATGCGGTGGTTCGCTCCGACCGCAACCACTTGGTGAGCACTGACCCGTTGGAATCCGTCGCCCAGAAAGCTGTACGTGCCGTCGGGTGCGCTCACCAGGCCAAGCACCGGGTCCATCCCGACCAGGGGCGACGGAGCCTCGACCCATTCAAAGTCGCCGCGCCCGTCGGGCGGAAAGGAGCGGAAGCTCAGCTTGCTCGATGCCGTGCCGTAGCGCATAAGGATCACCGAATCTCGGGTCAACGAAACCCCGTCGCCGTCGCCGAAGTCGATTCGGGGCCCGCCGTCGAGCGGGTAGCCGAATACCCGTACGCCGGTTCGGACCACCAGTGTGTCGCCCGATCTCCCGATCCATGCGCCCTGTTGCAGCGAGCTATCACCTGGTTGGTCCGATGCCGCCAACAAGGTTTGCGCGCCATCGTCAGCGTTCAATAGCAGAATCTCGCCGTTGCCGCTCGCGAACGCCAGGGTCAGGCCACGCCGGTCCGGAAAGAGCGGGAAGGCTGGCCGACTCGGCCCACCGTTTACTGACCCGTCAGGCGCGCTTGCCTCGGCGACCCCGCCCACGTTCTCTCCCCCGTCGACGGGCGGAGCGTCGACGGCCGCCGAGTACTCAGGTCCTTGTTCGATCTCGGGCAGGGTGGGC
>CAZGVQ010000250.1:0-6024 GCA_964529355.1 uncultured Acidimicrobiales bacterium | reverse complement strand
CCGCGCGCACTACGCCAAAAGCGTGCCCCGCAGTGCTGTAGGCCGGAGAGCGCCAGCTCGGAGGCCGAGCCCCTTGGGCTGCGTGCCCAGGGAACGCCAGCAACAGAGTGCCCGGGGCGGGACTTGAACCCGCACGCCCTTTCGGACAGAGGATTTTGAATCCTCCGCGTCTGCCATTCCGCCACCCGGGCGGGTGGTTGTTCGTAAGCAAGCAACTCTATCCCCAACACACAGGAGAGCCAGTTACCGGCGGGTACGTGGATCGTTGTTCGGAACGCTGCAAGACTTGCGTGAAACCTTTTGGCGAGGGGTTTGGTCAGACAGTAAAACCCCGGCAGATAGATCAGGCTTATTCAGGAGGCCTCGAGATACATGATCGTCTTTACCTTCCCCGGTCAGGGATCCCAGAAGCCCGGAATGGGCGATCCCTGGGCCGACCACCCTTCCTGGGAGCTCGTTGCCGAGGCCTCAGAAGTCTCGGGCCGCGACGTCGCCGACCTGTTGCTGCACGCCGACGCTGAAACGCTGAAGGAAACCCGCAACGCACAGCTCGCGACCTTCGTGCTCAGCATGGTCACGCTCGATGCGGTGAGCCGGGTTGGCGCCGAGGCTGCTGGCTACGGCGGTCACTCGCTGGGCGAGTACAGCGCACTCACCGCAGCCGGCGTTCTCGATTTCGGCGATGCGATTCGACTCGTGACCGAGCGGGGTGACGCCATGCAGGCGGCGGCCGAAGAACGGCCCGGCGCGATGTCGGCCGTGCTCGGTCTCGATGATGACCTGGTCGATATCGCCTGCGCACGCGTCGCCGACGACGTCTGGGTCGCCAACTACAACGCTCCGGGCCAGGTGGTCATCGCCGGCACCGCCGAAGCGGTCGAGCAGGCAGGTGTCGTCGCCAAGGAGTTGGGTGCCAAACGAGCCATGGCGCTTCCCGTCGGCGGAGCATTTCACACCCCGCTCATGGCGTCGGCCCGCGAACGGCTCGCCAAGGCAATCGATCAGGCCGAGATTCGCGACAGCGACAGCACGGTGGTGGCCAACGTCGACGCAGCCGTACATACCGAAAGCGGCGACTGGCCGGGCTTGCTCAACGCACAGCTTTGCAGCCCGGTGCGCTGGAAGCACTCGCTCCACACGCTGGCCGATCTCGGATTTAGCACCTTCGTTGAGCTCGGCCCCGGCACCGTGCTGACCGGCATGGCCAAGCGCACGGTCAAGGGCTCTCGAACCCTGTCGGTGAGTTCGCCGCTCGATATCGACAACCTCCTCGAAACACTGGCCGGCCCGCCAGCATCGGAGGTGGGCCAACTCGAAGGCGAACATCTCTTCGCTATCGAGCGACTCGTCGTCAGCCCCAAGGCGGGCGTCTTTGCACGTGCCGAGGGGCTCAGCGACGGCTCGCTGATCGTTCCCGGCGACATCGTTGGTCATGTCGGCACCGTCGAGGTTCGCTCCCCGTTTGCGGGCCAGATCAAAGGATTTCTGGCGCTCGAAGGCGAACGCGTCACCTCCAGCCAACCGCTCACCTGGCTCCAGGTAGAGCACTAGTGGGCGGCGCACGAATCACCGGTTGGGGAACCGCGCTCCCCGACAAGGTCCTGTCCAACGTCGACCTCGAGTCGATGATGGACACCACCGACCAATGGATCCGCGACCGCACGGGTATCAGCGAACGACGCATCGGCGGGCTCACGAGCACGCTGGCGATCGAAGCAGGCCAGGAGGCGCTCGACCGCTCCGGAGTTTCTCCCGAAGACGTCGATCTCCTGATCCTCGCCACCAGCTCAGCCGATCAGATCATGCCGGCCACGGGTCCGACGGTGCAGCACGAACTCGGCCTCGACTGCGGCGCCTTCGACCTCAACGCGGCGTGCTCGGGGTTCGTGTATGGCCTCGTCAACGCCTACGGCATGGCGGCGGTCGGGTACGAACGGGTGCTGGTCATCGGGTCCGACATCCTCACTTCGTATCTTGATTTCGACGATCGCGGCACGGCCATCCTGTTCGGCGACGGTGCCGGGGCGGTCATGCTCGAGCCGTCCGAAACCACAACCCTCCTCGGAAGCGATCTCGGCTCCGACGGTGCAGCCCGACATCTGCTTTATATCGACCACGGCGGCCACCTGAAGATGAAGGGCCGCGAGGTGTTCCGCCACGCCGTGCGGGCCATGGTGGACTCCTGTGAGAAGTCGATGGCTCAAGCCGGGCTCGGCCCCGACGACATTTCGGTCATCGTTCCGCATCAGGCCAACATCCGCATCCTCGACAGCGCGTGCGCCAAGCTTGGAATTCCGCTCGAAAAATCTGCTCAGGTGCTGGACAAGACCGGCAACACCTCGGCCGGGTCGGTCCCTCTCGCGTTGGCCGATGCGCTGGCGAAAGACTGGATTCAGCCTGGCGACAACGTGTTGTTCACCGGATTCGGTGCCGGCATGACCTGGGGTAGTGCTGTCGTCCGCTGGGATTCCTGACCAGCCGGTTGCCTAGGCTCTCCCAATCATGAGTGCATCCAACCAGACACCCGCCGACCAGACGCCCCGCGTTGTATTCGTCACGGGCGGCAACCGGGGAATCGGCCTGGCCACCGCCGAAGCCTTTGCCGCAGCCGGCCACAAGGTGGCCGTTACGTACCGGTCAAGCGCACCCGACTCCACCGCCGATCTGCTCGCCGTGGAGTGCGACGTCAGCGACGCCGAACAGGTCGATGCGGCCTTCACGCAGGTCGAGGAGGCACTCGGACCGGTCGAAGTACTCGTCTCGAACGCGGGTATCACCAAAGACACCCTTATGTTGCGGATGAGCGAGGACGACTTCACCGCCGTGCTCGACACCAACCTCGTCGGTGGCTTCCGCGTGGCCAAACGGGCGGTCAAGTCGATGATGCGCGCCCGCTTCGGTCGCATCATCTTTCTCTCGTCCATCGTCGGTTCCGCCGGACAGGCCGGCCAGGCCAACTATGCCGCCTCCAAGGCCGGGCTTCTCGGACTTGCCCGGTCCCTGGCTCGCGAATTCGCGAGCCAGGGACCGGGCAAGTCCGAGAAGCCCGGCCTTGGAGGCGGCATAGTTGGCCTGGCCGGCCTGTCCGGCGGAACCGACGATGGACGAGAGAAAGATGATGCGACCGAAGCGGGCGCGCATCATCGACTTGACCGCCCGTTTGGCCACGCGGAAGCCACCGACGAGGTTGGTGTCGAGCACGGCGGTGAAGTCGTCCTCGCTCATCCGCAACATAAGGGTGTCTTTGGTGATACCCGCGTTCGAGACGAGTACTTCGACCGGTCCGAGTGCCTCCTCGACCTGCGTGAAGGCCGCATCGACCTGTTCGGCGTCGCTGACGTCGCACTCCACGGCGAGCAGATCGGCGGTGGAGTCGGGTGCGCTTGACCGGTACGTAACGGCCACCTTGTGGCCGGCTGCGGCAAAGGCTTCGGCGGTGGCCAGGCCGATTCCCCGGTTGCCGCCCGTGACGAATACAACGCGGGGCGTCTGGTCGGCGGGTGTCTGGTTGGATGCACTCATGATTGGGAGAGCCTAGGCAACCGGCTGGTCAGGAATCCCAGCGGACGACAGCACTACCCCAGGTCATGCCGGCACCGAATCCGGTGAACAACACGTTGTCGCCAGGCTGAATCCAGTCTTTCGCCAGCGCATCGGCCAACGCGAGAGGGACCGACCCGGCCGAGGTGTTGCCGGTCTTGTCCAGCACCTGAGCAGATTTTTCGAGCGGAATTCCAAGCTTGGCGCACGCGCTGTCGAGGATGCGGATGTTGGCCTGATGCGGAACGA
Organism: uncultured Acidimicrobiales bacterium; assembly: GCA_964529355.1. Lineage (GTDB taxonomy): Bacteria > Actinomycetota > Acidimicrobiia > Acidimicrobiales > SHLQ01 > CALLQB01. The sequence continues at coordinate 2,235 of CAZGVQ010000250.1, read as the reverse complement.
TGACCGAAATGTCGTCGGGGCCGAGCCCGGCTTGAGCCATCGACTTCTCACAGGAGTCCACCATGGCCCGCACGGCGTGGCGGAACACCTCGCGGCCCTTCATCTTCAGGTGGCCGCCGTGGTCGATATAAAGCAGATGTCGGGCTGCACCGTCGGAGCCGAGATCGCTTCCGAGGAGGGTTGTGGTTTCGGACGGCTCGAGCATGACCGCCCCGGCACCGTCGCCGAACAGGATGGCCGTGCCGCGATCGTCGAAATCAAGATACGAAGTGAGGATGTCGGACCCGATGACCAGCACCCGTTCGTACCCGACCGCCGCCATGCCGTAGGCGTTGACGAGGCCATACACGAACCCCGAGCACGCCGCGTTGAGGTCGAAGGCGCCGCAGTCGAGGCCGAGTTCGTGCTGCACCGTCGGACCCGTGGCCGGCATGATCTGATCGGCTGAGCTGGTGGCGAGGATCAGGAGATCGACGTCTTCGGGAGAAACTCCGGAGCGGTCGAGCGCCTCCTGGCCTGCTTCGATCGCCAGCGTGCTCGTGAGCCCGCCGATGCGTCGTTCGCTGATACCCGTGCGGTCGCGGATCCATTGGTCGGTGGTGTCCATCATCGACTCGAGGTCGACGTTGGACAGGACCTTGTCGGGGAGCGCGGTTCCCCAACCGGTGATTCGTGCGCCGCCCACTAGTGCTCTACCTGGAGCCAGGTGAGCGGTTGGCTGGAGGTGACGCGTTCGCCTTCGAGCGCCAGAAATCCTTTGATCTGGCCCGCAAACGGGGAGCGAACCTCGACGGTGCCGACATGACCAACGATGTCGCCGGGAACGATCAGCGAGCCGTCGCTGAGCCCCTCGGCACGTGCAAAGACGCCCGCCTTGGGGCTGACGACGAGTCGCTCGATAGCGAAGAGATGTTCGCCTTCGAGTTGGCCCACCTCCGATGCTGGCGGGCCGGCCAGTGTTTCGAGGAGGTTGTCGATATCGAGCGGCGAACTCACCGACAGGGTTCGAGAGCCCTTGACCGTGCGCTTGGCCATGCCGGTCAGCACGGTGCCGGGGCCGAGCTCAACGAAGGTGCTAAATCCGAGATCGGCCAGCGTGTGGAGCGAGTGCTTCCAGCGCACCGGGCTGCAAAGCTGTGCGTTGAGCAAGCCCGGCCAGTCGCCGCTTTCGGTATGTACGGCTGCGTCGACGTTGGCCACCACCGTGCTGTCGCTGTCGCGAATCTCGGCCTGATCGATTGCCTTGGCGAGCCGTTCGCGGGCCGACGCCATGAGCGGGGTGTGAAATGCTCCGCCGACGGGAAGCGCCATGGCTCGTTTGGCACCCAACTCCTTGGCGACGACACCTGCCTGCTCGACCGCTTCGGCGGTGCCGGCGATGACCACCTGGCCCGGAGCGTTGTAGTTGGCGACCCAGACGTCGTCGGCGACGCGTGCGCAGGCGATATCGACCAGGTCATCATCGAGACCGAGCACGGCCGACATCGCGCCGGGCCGTTCTTCGGCCGCCGCCTGCATGGCGTCACCCCGCTCGGTCACGAGTCGAATCGCATCGCCGAAATCGAGAACGCCGGCTGCGGTGAGTGCGCTGTACTCGCCCAGCGAGTGACCGCCGTAGCCAGCAGCCTCGGCGCCAACCCGGCTCACCGCATCGAGCGTGACCATGCTGAGCACGAAGGTCGCGAGCTGTGCGTTGCGGGTTTCCTTCAGCGTTTCAGCGTCGGCGTGCAGCAACAGGTCGGCGACGTCGCGGCCCGAGACTTCTGAGGCCTCGGCAACGAGCTCCCAGGAAGGGTGGTCGGCCCAGGGATCGCCCATTCCGGGCTTCTGGGATCCCTGACCGGGGAAGGTAAAGACGATCATGTATCTCGAGGCCTCCTGAATAAGCCTGATCTATCTGCCGGGGTTTTACTGTCTGACCAAACCCCTCGCCAAAAGGTTTCACGCAAGTCTTGCAGCGTTCCGAACAACGATCCACGTACCCGCCGGTAACTGGCTCTCCTGTGTGTTGGGGATAGAGTTGCTTGCTTACGAACAACCACCCGCCCGGGTGGCGGAATGGCAGACGCGGAGGATTCAAAATCCTCTGTCCGAAAGGGCGTGCGGGTTCAAGTCCCGCCCCGGGCACTCTGTTGCTGGCGTTCCCTGGGCACGCAGCCCAAGGGGCTCGGCCTCCGAGCTGGCGCTCTCCGGCCTACAGCACTGCGGGGCACGCTTTTGGCGTAGTGCGCGCGG
>CAZGVQ010000249.1:0-6032 GCA_964529355.1 uncultured Acidimicrobiales bacterium | reverse complement strand
ACATCACCTCCGCCCCGGTCCGGTCCGTCGGGCGACCCCGCCGATCTTTCTCGCGAGTTCGTGCGGCGCGACCTGGCCAAGGCCAACGCTGACTTCGATTCTTCAGTGCACACGGTCGAGCGTCTGCCGGCCGCGCTCGCCATGAAAACGCTCGGTCGATACCAGCGGGTCATCGCCGCGCTCGAGGCCGAAATCGTGGCCAAACATCAGGCATCGGGCGCATCGCGAGGCGAAACCGACGACCTCATCGACGCGGGCGGCAAGCGCTCAAAGAAAGATCGCAAGAAGCGGGCCAAACGCGGCGAGACCCTCAACAACAATCCCAACCTCAAGGACGACGTTGCCGACGGCAGCGTCAGCGAAGAGCAACTCGACGATCTGGCCGATGCCGACGCCAAGACCGACGGCGCGGCATCGCAGAATCCGGAGCTGCTCGACGAGATCCGCGAGTCGAACCCCGATCAATCCAAAGACGCCATCAAGAGCTTTGTCGACGACCACAACAAACCCGACGAAGAATCCGAACATGACCGCCAACGGCGGTTACGGAGCGTGTCGCGCTTTACCAACAAGGAAGGAATCGACACCATCCTCGCTCAGGGCGACACCGCGACCATCAACACACTGTGGGATCTCATCAAGTCGGGCGCCAACGGTCTGTACAAGAAGGACGGTGGTCGCGACGTTCCGGCGTCGAAACACCCGCGCAGCCACGCCCAGCGCCTGTTCGATTCCTTCGCCGATCTCATCACCACTAGCGGTTCCGGCTCAGGCACCAAGGCCACGATCGTGGTTGGGGTCACCCTCGATGACCACGGAGAGCTCGTCGATCCAACGCAGTACGGATCCGGGCCACTGCCCCAAAGCGTGTTCGACCGATACTTCTGCAACTCAACCGTCGCTGGTGTGCTGTTCGGCGGCGACGGGATGCCCCTGTGGCATGGCCGGCGGCACCGGATGGCCACGCCCGCCCAAGTGACGGCGCTGATCGCTCGCGATCAGGGGTGCGTGCTGTGCCGCGCACACCATGGAGAGTGCGAGGCCCACCATCTGATGCCCTGGAATGCGCCCGGCAAGGGTCGCACCGACATCACCAACCTCGCCCTGGTGTGTCGTAGCTGCCACCAGCTGCTCCACGACGCGAAGAAGACGCTCTATCAAGACCAGAAGGGCCGCTGGAAGACCCGACCAGCAACCCCCGACGAAATCGCACCGGCCAGACCGCGGCGAAGATCCGACGAATGATCGAAACCCAGGTTCCCGGATTTCTTGTGACCGCTTGCCTCGACAACGCGTCATGCCTACGAACGCGCAACAAATCGAAACGATTAGAGCAGGAGAACTTTCATGGCAGACACCGCAGGAAACATCAAGGCCGCGGCGTTCCTCGCCGGACCCATCGGGCGTTGGGCCCGCATTGTCATCGGCGCGGCACTCGTCATCGTCGGTGTCCTTACCGGTGGAATCGGCGGCATCATCATCGCACTCGTTGGCTTGGTACCTGTCGGACTCGGCATGTCGAACCGATGCATCATTTCGCGGGTCATCGGCGCACCGTGGAAGGGCCAGGACGCAATCGATATGGTCGGCACATGACCACCGAACTGGCCGTGGGCGACCCGGCCCCATCCATCTCGCTGCCCAGCTCCGATGGGCAAACGTGGCGATTGGAAGACCAGCGTGGCAACCACGTCGTTCTGATCTTCCACCGCCATATTCATTGACTGCCCTGCGCAGCACATGCGGTCGCCGTGCGTGACCGTCTTGTTGAACTCGGCACAACCACCCGGGTAGTGCTGATCACCTTTACCGACCCCGACAATCTGGTCGCCTACCAGCAGCAAAACGACCTTCCGTTTCCGGTGCTGGTCGACGCGGATCGCAGTACCTACCGAGCCTACGGCCTCGGTCGAGGATCGGTCTGGCGAGTGTGGGGAACCAAAGCCGCCAAGCGGTACGTCGAGATCTTTCGCACCGACGGTCTCTCCGGACTCCGCAAACCCACCGAGGATACGCTGCAACTTGGCGGCGACTTTATCGTCGGTCCAGATGGTAAAATTACCTACATCTTTCAAGGCGACGGACCCGACGACCGACCCGATGTCGACGACCTCATTCACGCACTCGAGTTACCGCGGGAGACCCCCCAATAACATGTTCCGAACATCCAAACGACGAATGCGCACCGGCGCGGCGGCCTTGAGCCTGGCGCTCATCGCAAGCGCCTGCGGCGGCGCATCCGGCGACACCACAACAGCCGAACCCGCTGCCCCCACCGAGACCACAGAAACCGAGACGGAAACCACCACCGACGCTGGCGGTCCCGGACTACCGCAACTAGCCGGCACCACAGTCGGCGGCGCGCAACTCGACACCAACGACCTCGCCGGCCAGGACGTGGTCGTCTGGTTCTGGGCTCCCTGGTGAGTCCGCTGCCGAAACGAAGCCCCTGCGGTCGCAGCGGTACAAGCAGAACTCGGTGACCAGGTCACCTTCCTCGGACTCCCCAGCCGATCCGAGAACATTCAGTCGATGGTCGACTTCGTCGACGAAACCGGCGTAGAAGCCTTTCAACACCTCATCGACCCCGAAGGTGTGATCTGGCAGGAACTCGAAGTCTTTGACCAGCCGGCGTTCGCCTTCGTCAACGACAACGGCGAAGTCGACGTCAACGTCGGAGCCCTCGGCGAAGAAGAACTCACCCGACGACTCCAAGACCTCATCGACACCTAGCTCGATACCGGTCCCAACAATCCCAAAAGTTTAGGAGAAACCGCCCCCTCGACGACTAGGGATAAACAGCTGTTCGAGGAGGCGGTACTCATCGAGGCTCAGCGTTCCCGACAGATCCATGTCGACGCTGTGCCGGAAGACGGCGTCGACCGATTGGTCGACACTGATCGCCCCGAGGGAGACCTGACCTTCTCTCTCGATGAAGTCGACGACGTTACGCAAGTGCGTTTCGAGGTACGCCTCGCCGTTGGTTCGACGAGTGGCGGCTTCGGTGGGAGCGCCGTCGCTCACCACCACCAGGTACTTCCGCTCTTCCGGGCGAGCCAGCAGGCGTCGGTATCCCCAGATAATGGCCTCGCCGTCGACGCTTTCACGGAACTGCTGGGTCCGCATGAGCGACGCCACCGATAGTCGACTTCGTTTCCACGGCGTGTCGGCGTCTTTGTAAACGATGTGACTCAGGTCGGCCAGGCGCCCGGGATTTTCGGGTTGCCCCGCGCGCTTCCATTCTTTCTGGGCGTGGCCCCCGTTCCAGCTGGCCGTCGTGAAGCCAAGGATCTCACTGGTTGCACCTGCCAGGTCGAGCGCCCGGGCCAGCGTGTCGACCAACACGGCCAGCGTCTCGTGGCGCTGACGTTTCATCGAACCCGAGTTGTCGAGCAGAAACGACACCACCGCGGGTGCCGCTGGCCGAAATCGACGCTGGCGAAACACGGCTCGGTTAGCAGGGTTGGCCACGACCTGGCCGAGTCGTGCCGAGTCGAGCACGCCTTCTTCCTCGCCAGTGCGCCAACCATCGCTTTCGACCCCTCGGAAGATGAGGCGATAGCGGCGGGACAGGGTGAACGCGCTCACCGACTGGGCGGCGATCTGCTCGTCGAGCCGGGTACGCAGGTAGCGGCGCCGGGCCAGTGGATAGAAATCCTCGGCCTTCTGCTCGACGTCGAACTCGGTGGTGTACACCGTGTACCCGCCCAGTGCATCGAGCGATTCGTTTGGCGTCGACACACCCGGCAGAGTTCCCTGGCCGACGGCGCTCTCGTTGAGATCGAACTCATTCCACTCGGGTGGCACCACGAGGGCCGACTGTTCCTCGTCGCTCGGTTCGTCACCCTGCTCGGCATCGTCGCTGTCGGCGACAAGCTCGTCGATGGCGTCGGCCAGCGAACGGGCAACCACCGCGAATGCGGCCTGATCGTGGCGGTGCTCACGGAGACCTGCCAATGCGGTGCCGATGATGGGTGAGATGTTGGCCCGGGTGGCTTCGATCTGATCCTCGATGAGCTCGTCGTGGATGGGCGAAATCAACCGGGCCCGAACCATGTGCAGCACCGTGTAGACCAACAGCCCAACGTCGTTGTTGGTGAGCGTCTGCCCGCTGCACCACTTGCGGAATCCCGTTTCGATGTTGGCCCGGGTGCCAGCGAGTTCGGCGGGAACCAGCGACTCACACCGAATCTGCTCGAGCATGTCGAAGATGATGCGGGCCACAAGCCGGTCGGGTTCGGTCTGGGCAAACAACTCGGCGTCGCTATGGCGAAGCCGAACACCGATGGAGTCATAGAGACCGCGACCCACAGCCGATGCGGTGTCGTTGCGGTTGGGCAGCAGGTACGGGGTAGCGATGCCGACCGGGCGATCATGGACGTGAAGTTGTAGGGCCCGGTACTCGGCATCGGGCGTTCGTCCCAATGCTCGGACGATTGCTGCGCCCTTGCGTTCGCGTGCCCGCGTCTCGGCGTCCACTACCCGAGTTCTTGGTCGAACGCCCGCTGGAAGTACTCGGCCACCAGGCCCTGCTCGGCTTCATCGCACTTGTTGACAAAGGCGAGCCGGAACGACGCTGCGATGTCGCCGAAAATGCCAAGGTTCTCCGCCCAGCTCATGACCGTCCGGGGCGACATGACCGTCGACAGGTCGCCGGCGGCAAAACCGTCGCGGGTCAACCCAGCCACCGCAATCATCTGGTCGACCACTGCGGGGTCGGCGTCGGGCACCTGGGCAAGGACGATCAGCGCCTCTTTGGCAGGGTCGAGATAGTTGAGCGTGGCGACCACGTTGAACCGGTCGATCTGCGCCTGATTGAGCACCTGCGTGCCGTGGTACAGACCGTTGAGATTGCCGAGACCCACGGTGTTGGCGGTAGCGAAAAGGCGAAACGAAGGATGCGGGGTGATGACCCGGTTCTGATCGAGCAGGGTGAGGCGCCCATCCTTTTCGAGCACCCGTTGGATGACGAACATCACGTCGGGGCGGCCGGCATCGAACTCATCGAAGATCAGCGCCATCGGGTTCTGGAGCGCCCACGGCAACATGCCCTCGACAAACTCGGTCACCTGCATGCCGTCCTTGACCACGATGGCATCCCGGCCGACCAGATCCATACGGCTGATGTGGCCATCGAGGTTCACCCGCACCGCGGGCCACTTGAGGCGGGCTGCCACCTGTTCGATATGGGTGGATTTTCCGGTGCCATGAGCTCCCTGCACCAATACCCGCCGATTGTGGGCAAACCCGGCAAGGATTGCCAGCGTCACCTCGGGGTCAAATGAGTAGGCGGCGTCGACTTCCGGAGTCCACTCAGAGGCCTCGGCAAAGCCCCTGACCTGCAGGTCCGTCGAAAATCCGAAGACCTCCTCGACATCGACCATTTCCGTGGGAGATTCGTTCACGACGCAAAGCTACTCCCCTCATCGCTTTCCTGATCACGTTGGGGAATGCTGCTCGCAGTCATCGGGTTTGTAAGGGATCGCCCTCATTTGGCTGTTCACTAGTCAGAACAGCCGTCCCCCTGACGAAAGTAAGGGTGGATTGTTTGTGACGATGTACCAACAGAACGCGTCATACCTGTAACTCCAAGTGATTCCAAGAAAACCATCTCCAAGAACTAACTACCCAGGACCCCTACCAAGAACATGACTTTCTTCAACGCTTTCGCCTTCGGTGTCGGCATGGTGGCACTCCTCAACCCGTGCGGCTTCGGTCTGCTCCCGGCCTACCTCGGCTTCTTCCTCGGCCAGAACGACGAGTCACCCAGCCGATGGATCTCGCTCAACCGTGCCCAGGGAGTCGGCCTGGCCATGACGCTGGGCATGCTGGTGGTGTTCGGCTTCTTCGGGCTCATCCTCGGCGGCCTGCAATCGGCAATCGCCAGCCGCCTGCCGTACTTCAACATCGCTCTCGGTATCGGACTCTTCGTCCTCGGTGTCGCCATGCTGCGCGGCTTCCAGCTCACGCTCAAGATCCCCAAGATGCAAAAGGGCGGCTCGTCGGGCTCGTTCGTTTCGATGTTCCTGTTC
>CAZGVQ010000248.1:0-6075 GCA_964529355.1 uncultured Acidimicrobiales bacterium | reverse complement strand
CTCGCAACCCACCCCCGCGGTTCCTGAGTTCGTGGTCGAACAAATCGAGAATGAGATCGTCGTCACCGGGACAAATGTGGCTGCGCTCGGCGAGATCGTGCTTGTCCAGCTATGCACCCAGAACAACGAATGCCCGGAGCCAACCAACGAATCCGATCAAGAGTGGCGCTTCGTTTTTGGATCTACCGAAGAAGCTGCCACATGCATTTCCTCCTGCTGGGCCAGCGTCCATGCGCCCTTTGAGGGAATTTTCCTGAGCATCCTCATGCCAAACGGATAGAGGGAATCAACAGATTGGGGTCCGAGCGCTCTGTCACAGCCCGTCGCTAGCTTGCGGTGATGGCTCGGCATATGGAACTTGGAGCGAGGGGTGAGGAGATCGCTGCGCGCCACTACAAACGAAACGGCTGGCAGATCCTCGACCGCAACTGGCGGTGCAGCAGCCCCAACCGCACCCGGGGCGAGCTGGATCTCATCGTGCGCAAGGGTCGCCAGATCGCCATCGTCGAGGTCAAGACCCGACGCACCACCGACTACGGGCATCCTCTGGAAGCGGTCACCGAAGCAAAGCAGCACCGGATTCGCCGACTCGCGGCGGCTTGGCGCGCCGAAACCGGGGCCCGGGGCCCAACGTTTCGATTCGATGTTGCCAGCGTTGTGGGCAGCCGGGTACAGATCCACCCGGGGGTGTTCTGACCGCGCCCAAACGAACTAGTTGGCGCGCTTTTCCTTGATCTTGGCGCTCTTGCCCACCCGGTCACGCAGGTAGTAGAGCTTGGCTCGACGCACGTCGCCCTGCACGGCAACTTCGATCTTCTCGATAATTGGCGAGTGCACCGGCAGCGTACGCTCGACGCCGACGCCGAAGCTCACCTTGCGCACGGTGAAGGTCTCGCGAATACCGCCGCCCTGACGGCGAATAACAACGCCCTCAAAGAGCTGGGTACGTTCGCGGTTTCCCTCGACGACGCGGACATGGACCTTCAGCGTGTCGCCCGGCGAGAAATCAGGGATGTCGTCGCGCAGGCTTTCGTTGTCGATTACATCGGTGAGGTTCATGTCAGGCTCCGTGTACGGCGGTGAGACGGCCAGCCACCCAGCATAGGCGGCTCAACCGCCCCTCCCATGATTCGGACCACCACAAAATCGGCCGATTTCACAGGAAGATCCGTCACAGACCAAAGCGGTCGAGAAGCGCCTGCTCATCAGCGCTGAGCCCACCGCGTGCTTGGAGAAGATCTGGCCGAAGGTCGCGGGTGCGGGCCAGCGATTGGGCTTGCCGCCATTGCTCGATTTTGCCGTGATCGCCAGATAGCAGCACGTCGGGCACGGTCGTGCCACGAAAGTCGGCCGGGCGTGTGTAGTGGGGGTACTCGAGCAGCCCGTCGGCGAAACTCTCGTCGTCGACCGACGCAGAATTGCCGAGCACGCCAGGAACGAGGCGGGCCGTGGCCTCGATAACCACCAGTGCGGCGGCCTCGCCACCGGCCAGCACCACGTCGCCCACCGAGATCTCACCGTCACAGAGCTCGGTACGGATTCGTTCGTCGATGCCCTCGTAGCGACCGCAAAGAAGCGAGAAGCCCTCGAGCGCAGCAAGCTCGCTCGCATAGGCCTGGTCGAAGGTCCGGCCGGCCGGGCCCAGGTACAGGAGTGGCCTCGGGGGTTCGGCCGCCTCAACCGCAGCAAACACCGGCTCGGGCATCATGACCATTCCGGCCCCGCCACCGAAGGGCGAGTCGTCGATGGTTCGGTGCACGTTGGTGGTCTGAGCTCGGAGGTCGTGGGCGCGAACATCGAGAAGGTCGTTCTTTGCAGCCCGTCCGAGGATGCTCTGGTCGGTGTAGTTGGTGATCATCTCGGGAAAGATGGTGAAGACATCGACCCGCAGACTCATTCGTCGAACATCCCGTCAGGAACATCGACAAGGATGGATTCACCGGCGGTGTATTCGGTGATGAAACGCACCGGAATGAACTTCTCGGCATCGGTGACCAGGAGGTCGCTTGCCGGGTTGTCCTCGACCTCGGTAACCACGCCGCACGCCATGCCATCGGTGGTGGTGACCACGCATCCAATGAGCTCGTGCACCCAGAGTTCGTCGGGATCGACGATGGGCTCGGCTTGGAGTAGGCGACCCCGCAATTCGTCCGCGGCCTCCCGGGTATTCACGCCAGCGAACTTCACGATGAACCGGTCCTGATGAGGGCGCGATGATTCAACGGTCAGCTCGGTGCCGTCGGCAAACATGACCGACCCAGCTTCGACTCGCTCGCGTCGGGTGGTGGTCAGAATGACCAGCAAGTCGCCTTTGAGTCCGTGGGGTTTGGTGATTCGTCCGACCTCAAGAAGGTCGGGACTCATCGCTGCCTCGAAGAAATGATCAGTCGAGGAATTCGACGTCGACCTCGGCGCCGTCGCGTACTGCGGCGGCCCGAACGACGGTGCGGATTGCGTTGGCAACCCGGCCACGCTTTCCGATGACTCGGCCCATATCGCCGGGAGCGACACTGACCTCAAGGGTGGCGCGATCGCCAGAGTTGTTCAGCCCGACCTCGACCTCGTCGGGGTTCTCAACGATGGACTTGGTGAGGTAGGTCAGAACGCTTTGTGCGGTGGGGGCGCCGTCACCAGACGGAGCGGCCTCATCGGCTGCGGCTTCGGTGGTCTCTTCGTCGTTCATTCTTCTACACCTGACGCTGTGGCCGCCGCGGCTGGGGCATCTTCGGCGGCACTGTCTTCAGCAGCACTGTCTTCGGCAGCATCGTCGGCTGCCGCTTCGGCTGCTTTGGCCTGGGCCTTCTTGCTGGGCTTGCTGTCGCCGGCAACCGTGATGGCCGGGGGTGCAGCTTCGCCGGTGTGGGTTTCCCAGGCACCAGAGATCTTGAGCAGCTTCTCGACCCGCTCAGTTGGCTGTGCGCCGTTGGCCAACCACTTCACGGCCTTGTCGTTATCGATCTGGATAACCGAAGGATCCTGGCGGGGCTCATAGGTGCCAATGATCTCGATGAAACGCCCGTTACGAGGCGACCGGCCATCGGCCGCGACGACGCGGTACGTCGGCTGCTTCTTCTTACCCATCCGCATGAGTCGGAGCTTGACTGCCAAGGTTTTTCTTCCTTCTGATTACTTCGTGTGGTGGGCCGCGATTCGAGAGTGGCCGCTACCGGAGACTGAATGTAACAGTCTGCCCGAAGTTCGCTCGAAACCAAGCAACGGGCCCAAGATTTGTGCCGCTCGCGGCGGATGCTACTCGTCGTTGAGGCCCGGCAGATCGGGGAGTCCCTTGAAGCCCGGCATGCTCTCAAGCTCTTCCATGCTCGGCAACGCCATTGCTTCCTTTGGGATCTTGGCGCCGCCCTTGGCAGTGACGCGACCGCCGCCCTTGCGCCCCTTCTTGCCCTTCTTACCCTTTTTGTTGCGGGACCCGCCCCGGTTCTTCTTGGTACCGAATCCGCCCATCTGCTTCATCATCTTGCGCATTTGCTTGAACTGGTCGATGAGTTGGCTGACCTCGGTGGCCGTAACGCCAGAGCCATTCGCGATGCGGGTTCGTCGCGAGCCATCGATGATCTCGGGTTTCGCCCGCTCTTCGACGGTCATCGAGTGGATGATTCCCTCGATACGACCCACCTCTTTGTCGCCGATTTCGACGTCCTTCACCTCTTTGGGCACGCCGGGCATCATGCCGATGAGGTTGCCGATGGGCCCCATCTTCTTGATCTGTTGCATCTGATCGAGAAAGTCGTCGAGGGTGAACTGCCCATCGAGGAGCTTGGCTGCGGCGGCCTCGGCTTCGTCGGCCTCAAAGGCTTCCTCGGCCTTCTCGATGAGAGTGAGCATGTCGCCCATACCGAGGATGCGGCCCGCGAGGCGCTCGGGATGGAACTGGTCGAAGTCTTCGAGCTTCTCGCCGGTGGATGCGAAGGCAATCGGCTTCCCGACGACCTCCTTCACCGAAAGCGCCGCGCCGCCTCGGGCATCACCATCGAGTTTGGTGAGAATGACGCCGTCGAGTTCTAGGGTGGCGTGGAAGTTCTCGGCCACCGTTACCGCATCCTGGCCGGTCATCGCGTCGACGACCAGGAAGGTGTAGGTGGGGTCGACGGCTTCGCTGATTTGGCGAACTTCTTCCATCAGTTCTTCGTCGATGGCCAACCGACCGGCGGTATCGACAATGACGACATCGCGTCCGAGGTTCTTCGCCTCGACCATGCCCGCTGCAGCCACTGACACCGGGTCGGTGGGTTCGCTGAATACCGGCACGTCGATCTGGCCGCCGAGGGTACGAAGCTGCTCGACCGCTGCGGGGCGTTGAAGGTCGCAACCGACCATGATGGGGTTGCGGCCCTGCTTTTTGAACCAACCCGCAAGCTTGGCCGAGTTGGTGGTCTTACCTGAACCCTGCAGGCCAGCCATGAGTACCACGGTGGGGCCCTTCTGGGCCGGCACGACCTTCATCGTGTCGCCGCCGAGGCTGAACGTGAGCTCCTCGTTGACGATCTTGATGATCTGCTGGCTCGGGTTCAGCGCTCCCGAGAGTTCGACGCCGACTGCCCGCTCGCGGATTCGACCCTGGAGGCTCCGGACGACCTCAAAGTTCACATCGGCTTCAAGCAGGGCGAGACGGATCTCGCGGAGAACTTCGTCGACGTCACTTTCAGAGAGGCGGCCTTTGCCGCGCAGCCGGGTGAAAATGCCATCGAATCGATCGGAAAGCGTCTCGAACATAGACCGCCAAGACTACTGGATCGCGTTCGCTGTGCCGTCGCCGCGCCTGCGGGCAACTACAGCGGGACGGATTCTCAGGTGGACCGAACGCTTGCCGACTGCGAGAGCTGGGTGACCATTGCCTGAAGATGGTCGACCCGCTCGGTGAGCTGATCGACGCGAGCTTCGAGAGAGAGTGGTTCCGAAGCCGACACTGCGGGCGCTTCGCTGCTCGGCTCATCAACGATTCCCGCGGGTTCGACCACCGGTGGTTGAGGCGTGGCGACGATTGGGGCCACCGGGGCCGCTTCGGACACCGGTGTGGGTGCCGGTGCGGGCGCTCCACGAAGTTGCGCCAGGACGCTCTGCACCGTGGGGCTCTGGTCGCGGAGCACACCGAATAACAGATGATTGGAATCGACGTTGCTCTGAGAGGCGTTGGCGTCGTTCACCGCGGCCTGCACCGCTGCCTTCGCGTTGGGCGAGAACGGAAGCGACCCGGACCCGGCGATAGCCAGGTTGGCCGAGCTGCGACCACGAACGTTCGACACGGCGCTGCGAGCGGTATCGAGCTGCATTCCCTGGCGGCGCAAGGCCTCGCCGGCGTCACCCTCGTCGCGTATCAGCCCCAGGAGCAGGTGCTCGGTACCGCAACGGTCGTGGCCAAGAAATCGTGCTTCCTCTTGAGCTAGAGCAAGGACGCGACGGGCTTGGGAAGTAAACCGCTCGAACATAACCCCTCAGGGTACCTCAGAACATTGAGAAATATCGAATTGTATTGAAATGACACTAAGGCGACCCAACGTTCGTTGGAATCCGCTTCGACCAACGTTGACCCCTAGATGGTTAACAGTGCGTCGACGAACTCATCGGGATCAAAGTCCACCAGGTCATCGGCTCCTTCGCCGAGGCCCACCAACTTCACCGGAATCCCCAGTTCCTGGTGAATCGCGATGACGATGCCGCCCTTGGCGGATCCGTCGAGCTTCGACAGAACCACCCCGGTTACTTCGACCGCTTCGGTGAACTGGGCCGCCTGTGTGAGCCCGTTCTGGCCCGTGGTGGCGTCGAGAACCAACAACACCTCACTGACCTTACCCTCGCCCTTCTCGGCGACCCGGCGAACCTTGGTGAGCTCTTCCATCAGGTTGGACTTTGTGTGGAGGCGGCCAGCGGTATCGGCCATCACCAGGTCGGCACCTCTCGATGCTGCCGACTCGACCGCATCGAACACCACCGAACTCGGGTCGGCGCCTTCAGCACCCCGGACCAGGTGAGTTCCGGCACCATCGGCCCACATCTCGAGCTGTTCGGCAGCTGCTGCGCGGAAGGTGTCGCCGGCGGCAAGAACAAGCTCCGTGCCAG
>CAZGVQ010000247.1:0-6077 GCA_964529355.1 uncultured Acidimicrobiales bacterium | reverse complement strand
GCGCCAACGCGGTGCTGGAAGCAATGGCGGTCGGTCTTCCACTCATCCTTTCGGACCGGCCCTTCATGCACGAGATAGCTGATGAGTCCTTTGCCACGTTTGTCGACCCGACCTCGTCCAGCGAGATCGCATCGGCGATCGCCGAGCTGGCCGCCGATCCGACCAATCGACGCGAGCGCGGCAAACGGGCTCGTGAAACCGCGATGCAATTCCGCATTGACGATCGGGCGAAAGCGATCCTGAGCTGGATGAGCGGGCAACCGGCACGCTCGGGACGCGGCTAGGGATTTTCGAACGATGGTTTGTGGCGGCGAACCGCCCTCAGAAGCGCTATTCGCACGCCGACAGAGTCATTGACCAGGTTGTCGCCGAAGACCCTTCGGTAGACGACGGTCTCGTCGAGCTTCACCACCGGAATACCGAGAGCCTGGCAACGGAATAGATAGTCGAGATCCTCACCAATCCTGAGCGAGACATCGAATCTGCCGAGATGGTCAAAGGTCTCACGGGTCGCACACATACTCATGATGTACGGGCTAACGCCGCCCAGTTCGATGTCACCCAGCAACGTCTCGGGAGGTGTCACTCCCTCCTGGACGATGATCTCCTGCAGACCGGTGACCACAGAGTTTGGGTGACTCTCCAGCACATCGATCTGCCGGGTCAGCCGATCGGGGGGCATCAGATCATCGCTGTCGAGAAAGGTAATCACGTCGTGGGTCGCCAACTCGAACGCACGATTTCGGGCAACCGCGGGCCCACCATTAGCCGCCAAGCTATCGACGACGATTCGCGAATCTTGGCCAGCTAGCTGCTCGACGACAGCGAGGGATGCATCGGTGGAATGGTCATCGACCACGACGACTTCCACGTCGACGCCGGTCTGAGCGAGCACGCTTTCAATCGCTTCTGGGACGATCGAGCCCCGGTTGTAAAGCGGGATAATGACCGAAGCTCGGCGCATGGTCACGGTTGCCTCCGACTCCGAGCCAAATGACCTCGAGCCACGCGCAGTGGATGCCACACGTCGTCGTGATCGAGGAAAGCGACGATATCGGCCTCAGTTGCTGACACCGCAAGATTCCGAGCATTGCCAATCCCTGTGCCTCGCTGCTCAAGAACGGTCGCACCGGGGACCGACTCGGCAATCTCCATCGTCTGGTCGACACTTGGCTTTACGACGATAAGAAGTTCATCGACGCAAACGGTCTGTGATCTGATACTCGCCACGGCCCGTCGAAGCCGCCGCTCACCGTTGTGCACGACAATCACGGCCGCGACAGCGGACCCGTTCTTGACTCCGAAACCTTTGGACCCGCCCGCCATTACCCCAATAGTGGAACATCGACCCCTTTCGGTCAATGTTCGGTGCGTTCCGTTTCACACCAAAGAGTCAGTCGAACCGGTGAATGTGGACGCTAAGTACCAGACCGACGGCGGCGAAGCTGGTGATGACGCTTGACCCGCCGTAGCTGACGAACGGTAACGGGATACCCGTGACCGGCATGATGCCGAGATTCATCCCCACACTCTCAAAGAGCTGGAAGAGCAGCATTGCTAAAACCCCCACGCAGAGCATTGTTCCGGTGAGGTCAAAGGACATCGCGGCGACTCTCCATATTCGGAAGATCAGTGCCGCGTAGAGCACAAGGAGCGTGGCGCTCCCCGCAAAGCCGAGTTCCTCCCCTGCCACGGTGAAGATGAAGTCGGTTTGTTGCTCGGGCACCAGGTTGCTTCTGGTCTGGGTGCCTTCGAACAGACCTTGGCCCCAGAGGCCGCCGTTGCCGATGGCGATCTGCGCCTGATCGACGTTGTACCGAGCCTCTTGTGCTTCGGTGGTCTCGGGGTTTTCGTCGACGAAAGAGGTGAGACGGGCGATCTGATACGCCTTGAGTTGGTTGCTGCCGAAGGCCGCTCCGCCAAGCAACGTAAGCAGGATCAGGGCCACGATGACCTGTTTCGGCTGGATTCCGGCCACCAGAACCATCGCGGCGAGGATGGCCAGGTACACCAGGATCGTGCCGAGATCGGGTTGGAGATAGATGAGTGCCATTGGCACTCCGGCGAGCGCGGTCGCGATACCCAGGTCTTTGAAGGTCACCCTTGACTGGCGAGACGCAAAAAAGCTGGCCATGGTGACGATAAGCACCACTTTGCCCAGCTCTGAAGGCTGGACCTGGAAACCGGCGAACTGGAACCAGGCCTTGGCACCGTTGACCCGGCGGCCGATCAGCAGGACGGCGATGAGCGACAGGACGATGGTTCCGTAGCCGAGTGGCACCAGCGCCCGGAGTTTGCGGTAGTCGATTGCGGCCACCACCGCCATCACCACAACACCGAGGGCAACGAAGATCAGTTGTCGGGTGAAGAACCCGGTTGCGGCTGGCTGGTCGACGGTTGCCGGGCCGCGGGTGGCCGAAAACACCAGCAGCGACCCGAACAGCGCAATGGCAATGACAACGGCCACCAGGCCGTAGTCGATGTGGTGCCACCACACCGGCTTGTCGCGCGCGACGCGACGCTGAACACCGAGGGTCGTCATTAGCCGGACCCCCCTGAATCGTCTGTATCGCCTGAATCGCCTGTATCGCCTGTGGCCTCTTCCTCGGGGTCGCGCGCCTCGGCGTCGACCGCCCGGTCGGGCACAACCGGAGTTGCGCCCTGGCCTCCCGGCCCGATGACAACGTCGTCGCCGCTCTCGGACCCGTCGAGTTCCTCGAGGTCGAGCTGCCCGTCAGTGGTCACGCCTTCGAGCCCGGCAAAGGAGTTCTCGGCGAAGAACGCCTCGCGCACTTCGTCGGCTGTTGGCGCCTCGCCAACCTCGCCGTTGGCGATTGCCCAGAAGAGCTTGGCGATAAGGGGAGCCGCCGAACGGCTACCAAAGCCAGCCTCTTCGAGAATGGCCACACCCACCCGAGAAGGGAGACGACGGGTCTGGTCTTCGCGAAGATTCTCGCGAAGATCCACGGGTCCAAAGCCGGCAAACAGCGCATTGTCCGCCTGGTTGTCTCGTTCGGATGTACCGGTCTTGCCCGCTACCGGCCAGTCCTCGTGCGGGAAATCGATATCGTCGAACGCCTGATAGGCGGTGCCGCCGTTGATGAGGAACTCGCCATTGGACAGGAACACTTCTTCCTGGGTGGGCACGCCGAGCAGGCCCTCCATGATCCGCGACTCGATATCGTCGGGAATGTCGAACTGGGCGGCGATGCGGGGTTCGAACTTGAGCAGGATTTCACCCTCGCCGCTTTCGGTCTTGAGTCCCGATGTGCGCACCGAGGCAACAATGTTGGGGTTGAACAGCGTGCCGCCGTTGGCGAGCGCCGCATACGCGTTGGCCAGCTGAAGTGGGGTCACGGTGAGGTCGGACTGGCCAATGGCCAGCTGAATGTTGTCGCCCGATCGCCACTCGGGGTTGGGGAAGATCTCGGGTTGTTCGTTGTGCCGTTGTTGACGGCTCTCGGGGGTGGGGACGTGGCCGCCGCTTTCCGACGGCAGAGCAATGTTGGTGGTGCTACCGAAGCCGAACCGCTCAGATATCTCCTGGATGGCGTTGTTATCGTCGTCGTTCTCGTTGATCCAGAAACCCTCGCCGAGGCGGTAGTAGTACGTATCGCTCGAGGCGGTAAGCGAGCTGGCCAGGTTGATTCCGCGATACTGGCTCCCGGCGTTATTGAAGAGACAGCCGGCCGATTGCTGCCCCTCAACGCCCTCTTCGTCGGTGGCCTTCACCAGACAACTTTGGGCGGTGTACACCTTGTCGTGATCGATGAACTGATCCATCTCGGTGATGTAGGACTCGGAACCGAACAGGTCATATTCGTGGGCGGCCAGGAGGACAAACGGCTTGAAGGTCGACCCCGGTGCGTATTGACCCGTGATCGCGCGGTTCACAAAGGGGTTGTTGAGCGCGAGCAAGGAGTCGAAGCGGTCCTGCGGAATACCGCCCACGAACTCGGAGATATCAAACGTGGGGTTGCTGGCCATCGCCCGGATCTGGCCGGTGCGGGGATCCATGATGACCGCCGCGCCGCCGGTGCCGGTGAAGGGCGGGTCGGCCGGGTCGTCCGGCTCCTGCTCGCGGGCGTTGGCCAACGCAAAGGCCAATTCGTCTTCGGCGCGGGCCTGAAGATCGATGTCGATGGTAAGCCACACATCGTTGCCCGGCTCGGGGAACTGTCGTTCGTCCTCGAACTCGCGAACCACGCGACCGCGAGCGTCTACCTCGAATCTGCGTTGCCCGGGAACACCTCGGAGCTCGTCTTCGAAGAGCCGCTCGATGCCTTCTTTGCCGATCTCGTCGCGCTTCAGGTAGGGCTTCTCGCCCAGGTCCTCGACGTACTCGGGGTCGTCGATCGAGGGCGGTTTGATGTCCTCCCACTCGCTGCCGATCCGGCCAACCCAGCCAAGGATGTGAGCGGCGTATTTGCCGTAGGGGTAGTGGCGCACCGACCGCTCGCTCACGGTGACGCCTGGGAAGAGGTCGGCCCGCTCCCCGACCAGCACCAGGAGATCCTCGCTGACGTCCCAGGCCACCGGCACCTTCTCGAGGTCGGTGTAGTTGAGGTCGTCTTTGGCATCGACCAGGTCCGAGACCTTGATCAGCTCGCTCTGGCCGCTGCGGTTGATCTCGACCGCCAGGCGTCGGAACATCTCCTCCTGAAACAGCAGGCGCTCGTTCTCTTCGGTGTCGCGATCATCACGGGGCGAGTTTGCGTTGAGCTCTTCCCGATCGATCTCGACAACGTTGGTGAGCCGGTTCTCCACCAGCACCTTGCCGTTCTTGTCGAGAATGCGACCTCGTGGCCCCTGCTCGCGCACCACCCGGATGATCTGCGACTCGGCCTGAGCTTGCGCCTCTTCGGCCGCGACTACCTGCACGAACCAGAGTCGGACAAACAGCGCGATGAACAGCGACGTGCCAATGATGGCGATGATTCGGAGGCGATAGCGCGTGAGTTCTGGCGTCATGCAAGGGGACCTAGGTTGCTGCCCGCAACTCGTGCGGTCGGCCGTAGCTCCACCGCACGATCGCCATTATTGCAGGTGCGAACAGGGCATTGAACAGCGCGACGCCAACAATAAGTCGCACGAGGCTCTCGGTGGCCAGATCCTGGCCGACCAGCAGCGAAACGATGAACAGCACCACCACGCCGCCCGCACTGGCAACCGCTGTCGCTCCGGAAGCAAACCACCACGCCGGACGGAACGTGACTTCGCCGGCCAGCCCGGCCACATAGGCCACGACACAAAACGTGAGCGCCGCCAACCCCGTCGGGGTGCCCAACACAACGTCATAGGCGAGCCCCATCCAGAACGCGGCAAATGCCCCTCGGTTGGGGCCAGCGACGAACCCGGTGATCGCGGCCAGCGCCAGAACGATCTCGGGGGCAACCCCACCAATACGCACATCGGCGAACAACGTGGTCTGAAGCATCAGGGCCAGGAGGGTGACCAGGAGCATGCGAGTCCCGATGAGTAGCGATGCCACGGCGATCCCTCCTATTCCTCGATCTCGTAGAGCACGACGTTGACGAACCCGACATCGGTGGGGTTGGCGTTCAGCGCCACCTTGAGTTCGAGTCCTCGGTCCTGATCGATCACATCGCTGACAATGCCGACGGCGAGGCCGGGTGGGAAACGGCTGGTGCGTCCGCCGCTGGTGATGATGAGATCGCCAACCGAGACACCGTCGGAGATTCCTTGATCGACCGTGATCTGCTGTGGCGAGCCGGCACCATCGCCGTGGGCCAGCCCGACTTCGCCATCGGCCGTCACTCGGATACCAACGGTGAAATCCGGATCGGTGATGAGCTGCACCGTCGAGCGGGTTCGTCCGGCTTCAAGCACGCGACCTACCAGACCAGCCCCGGTCACCACCGGCATGCCGTCCTGAACGCCGTCGAGCTTGCCTTTGTTGATCTCGATCGACTGACCGGCAAAGTTTCCGAGCGGTCCCGAAACAACTTCGGCCAACTCGACCGGAATCTCGCCGATTGATCCGAGACCGGCTTCGCGTCGGAGGATCTCGAGTTCATCGAGGTCGACCTCGGTCTGAAATGCCTGCCCCTCGGCTA
>CAZGVQ010000246.1:0-6114 GCA_964529355.1 uncultured Acidimicrobiales bacterium | reverse complement strand
TGGTGATTCGAGGCGGAACGGTAATCGACGGCACGGGCGCTCCACGCCGGACCGCCGACGTAGCGGTGAAGGACGGTGTGATCGTCGAGGTTGGCGAGGGTGAGCACGGCACGATCGCTGGTGCCGGCGACCGCGAGATCGACGCCGAGGGGGCCATCGTGGCTCCCGGATTTGTCGATGTGCATACCCACTACGACGGTCAGGCGACGTGGGAGGCCACGATGCAACCGTCGTCATGGCACGGCGTCACCACCGTGGTCTTCGGAAACTGCGGCGTCGGGTTTGCCCCGGTGCATGACGCTGATCACAACCGACTGGTTCAGCTGATGGAGGGCGTCGAGGACATTCCGGGCACGGCGCTCCACGAGGGCCTTTCGTGGGATTGGCACACCTTGGCCGACTACCTCGACGCGCTGGAAGGGCCGAAGGACATCGATATCGCCGCCCAGGTTCCGCACTCAGCGCTTCGGCTGCATGTCATGGGGGAGCGCGGCGCCAAGGGCGAGGACGCCACGCCCGACGACATTGCCGACATGGGCCGACTCGCCGCCGAGGGCATCGATGCCGGCTTCCTCGGATTCACCACAAGTCGCACCCAGAACCACAAGACCTCGCTCGGTGAGCCCACCCCCACACTCACCGCGGCCCAGGACGAACTGGTCGGTATCGCCGAGGCCATCGGCGCCACCGGTAAGGGCGTGCTCCAGCTGGTCAGCGACTTCACCGACATCGACGGCGAGTTCGAGATCGTCCGATCGATGACCGAATCATCGGGCCGGCCCATCAGCTTCACCCTGGTCGAGTCGCCGCGAAGTTACGACTGGCACCGAGCGCTCCTCGGCCACATCGAGGCCGCCCGGTCCGACGGGCTCACCGTCACCGGCCAGACCGCTGTTCGGCCCATCGGGGTTCTGTTGGGATTCGAGTGCACGCTCAACCCGTTTCTGGTCAACCCCGTGTACCAGGAGGTGGCCGACCTTCCGAAGCCCGAACGACTCGCCGCACTCCGCGACCCGGCGTTCCAGGAGCGAATGCTTGAAGCAGCGGGCGGCAAGGAGGAGGTGGCGGTCGGAGGCCGTCTCATCGAGAAGTTCGACATCATGTTCGCTCTCGGCGAATCGCCCAACTACGAGCCCGACATGGCCGACACCATCGGAGCGATCGCGGCTCGCGAAGGCCGCCAGCCAGCGGAGGTCGCGCTCGAAGCGCTGCTGGAGAACGACGGAACCGCCATGCTCTGGGTGCCGTTCTCAAACTTCGGCCAGGGCAACCTCGATGGCACCCGCGAGCTGCTGACGCATCCCTATACCGTGCCGGCGTTGTCCGATGGGGGAGCGCACGTGGGGACGATCTGTGACGGCTCATTCCCGACCACACTTTTGCAGCATTGGGGTCGCGATCGCCCTTATGACCGCATCGACGTCGAGTTCCTCATTCAACGGCAGTGCCGTGACACCGCTCGACTCGTCGGCTTGTATGACCGTGGCGTCATCGCCCCCGGCTACCGGGCCGACCTCAACATCATCGACTTCGACCGGCTGCGCGTACATCAGCCCGAGCTGCTGTACGACCTTCCGGCCGGCGGGCGTCGGATCGTGCAGCGGGCCGATGGCTACGCCCACACCTTCGTGGCGGGCGTCGAAACCTACGCCGAAGGGGTGGCTACCGGCGAGCTGCCCGGCAGGCTCGTTCGCGGCTCCCAGCCCGCGCCCCAGGACGCTTGACATGCCCTCGTCAGTGACTGCTGACGATGTCACTCCACTCGAGCAACACGCAGAATGGCGGGCCGACGACGTTGCTGACCCCGAGGTTTGGACACATCGACTTACCGACGCCGAGATTGAAGAACTCACCGACGCGCTGCAGGCGGCGCGGTCATATAGCGATGATCTCCTCGATATCGACAAAGAGCACTTTCCGCTGCGGTCGCTCAGCGCCACGTTGGACGGCATCGCCGACGAGCTCATGAACGGGCGCGGCTTTCAGCGGATCTCCGGCCTGCCGGTGGAGCGTCTCGGTGCCGAAGATGCATCGTGGATCTATTGGGGAATGGGCCTGCATCTCGGCGTGCCGTGGCCACAGAACCACAAGGGTCACCTGCTGGGCGACGTGAAGGACCAGGGCAAGGCCATTGACGACCCAACGGCCCGAGGCAACGAGATCGGTGGGGCCGAACTGGGCTTCCATTCCGACGGCTCAGATCTCGTTGGATTGTTGTGCATCGACCCGGGCGTGTCGGGCGGCGACAGCCTTATCTCCAATGCCCTGCTCTGTCATAACCAGCTGGTCGAGTCCGATCCTGACCTCGCGGCTGTGCTTTACGCCGGGTTGCCCTATGACTACCGGGGCGAGCAGGCCGAGGGTGTCGATCCGTACTACCACGTGCCGGCATTCAGTCGGAAGGGCCATCGCCTCTTCGTGCGTTACATCCCGCAGTTCGTGTTTGCGTCGCAACGTCACGACGGGGCTCCCCGGCTGACCGATGAGCAGCGTGCGGCGATGAAGGCCTACACGGCGTTGGTGGAAGATCCCGATCATCGGGTCGAGATGACCTTCGAACCCGGCGACATACAGTTTGTGAACAACTACCACGTGCTGCACGGCCGTCGGGCATACGTCGACGACACCGATTCGGGGCGTGTGCGCTGGCTCAAGCGTCTCTGGCTCGCCACCGAGGTGCTTGGGGAGGACGATCGTCCTGAACGTTTCCAGGCTCGCGGCACCCTCGCCCATTGGGCAGCCAAGCGTACGCGGGCTTAACTATGCCCATGACCGATACGAATTCCTTTGATCTCACAGGCCAGGTTGCTGTTGTTACCGGCGGCGGCACCGGCATTGGCGAAGGCATCGCCAAGACCTATGCGTCGGCTGGCGCCGCCGTGGTCGTGGCAGCTCGTCGCGCCGAACACATCGACCGGGTGGCGGCCGAAATCGTAGCCGCCGGTGGCCAAGCCATCGCCGTACCCACCGATGTCACCGACCGGAGCCAGCTTGAAGCGCTGGCCGATGCCGCGGTAAGCGAGTTCGGGTCGCTGTCGATCTGGGCCAACAATGCCGGCGGTTCGCCGCACCGGACGCCGCTCACCGAGATCGGCCGCGACGGGTGGGATCAGTGCTTCGATCTCAACGTTTCGGCCCTCTGGGAAGCATCGGTTATCGCCGCCGACCGCATGGATGAGGGATCGATCCTCAACATCTCCTCAGGCGCCGCGCATCGAGGAGTTCCGGGAAGCGGGCACTACGCCGCGGCCAAAGCAGCGGTGAATTCCCTCACCAAAACCTTCGCTCTCGAGCTGGCGCCCAGAGTTCGGGTGAACTGCATCTGTCCGGGCTGGATCGAGACCGAGATCATGATGACCGCGATGAGCTTCACCAAGGAAGACCTGCCCAAGGTGGCCCGCAATATCCCGATGGGCAAGATGGGCGAGCCCGCCGACGTCGGTATGGCAGCGTTGTACTTCGCCGCCCCAGCGTCAGCATGGGTTACGGGTCAGATCATCGATATCGCAGGCGGCCCGGTGGTGTAACCGGCTAGTCGGCGGGCATAGTCGACGGGCATAGTCGGTGGTGACGCGATTTTCCTAGGTGCCCGACCAGTTGGGGTCGCGCTTCTCCGCGAAGGCGGTGGGGCCTTCCTTGGCGTCGTTTGACGCAAACACCTTTTCCATGAGCGGGCCTTGAAAGTCCCAGAGTTCGGCTTCTGTCCGACCTTGCGTGGCATTGACGATGGCCTTGGACGCAGAGACTGCGAGCGGTGCGTTCCTGGCCACCCGCTCGGCGAGTGCGATGGCGGCATCGAGCGCGCCGCCTTTCTCGGTCATTTGGCTGATCAGCCCAAGCTCTGCGGCCTCGTCGGCGAGGATCGGATCGCCGGTGATAGCCAGCTCCATCGCCTTGGCATGCCCGACTCGCGCCGGTAGGCGAAAGAGTCCGCCGCCGGCTGCGAAAAGGCCGCGCTTCACCTCGGGTACACCGAACTTGGCGCCCTCTGAAGCAACGATGAGGTCACAGGTCAATGCCGTTTCCAGACCGCCGGCCAGTGCGAATCCTTCGACCGCGGCGATCAACGGCTTCTGCGAGCCTTTGCGGATGAAGTTCGACCACGCGGAAATGTCTTCGCCGGTCATAAACGCCTTGAGGTCCATTCCGGCCGAGAAGCCCTTGCCGGCGCCGGTCAGCACGGCGGCTGTCAACCCATCATTCGAGTCGAGTTCCTCGAGCGCGGTGGCAAGCGCGTTGGACTGCGCTGCATTGAAGGCATTCATCTGATCTGGCCGGTTGAGGGTGATTACCAGCACGCGATCGCGTTGCTCGGTAAGGACGGCGTCTGCTGTTTCTTCGGTCACGGTTGCTCTTCTTCTCTTCCTGTGGCTTGCCCTACCTGCGGCTGGGATGTGCTCCGCCGAACGTAGCGGACCGGTGCGCGTGCCGGAAATGGAGAGCAGGCTTCAGACCGAGCGGAACGTTTCGGCGATTGACCGGTGCTCGTCGAACACGTCGGCCTCGCTTGCGAAGGTCGGCCACTGCTTCGCCGCAGCGGTCACCTCGTCGATGAGTGCATCGACCTCTCGGCGGCTGAGGTCAGCGGTTTCGCCCAACTGCCAGAAGTCGGCCCGCTCGAAGTCGTCGGCCTTCCCGGCCACGGTCATTTGATGTTGGTTGGTCCATGCGCCCTGTGGGTTGTAGGAGTACACCAGGTCGAATGCTGGCGAGAGCCGCCATTGACCCTGACGGTCCATGAGGAAGCCGATGTTCTTCGTATGGTCGTCCTGGTTCCGGCAGACCACGTTGAAGATGCATCGTCGCACCTGTTGCGCAACGTCGGATTGGCCAACCCCGATGCGTCTCATGGCTGCGATCGCCTGTTCGTACGATGCCGACCGCGGTGTGTTGTAGTCGTACTCGGCCATGGCGTTCAACGATTGGTAGTGCAGCTTCCCGGTTGCGTCGACGCGGTCGAACCGGCGGGTCATGAAGTGGGCTCGACCGCCTTCTTCGAGGAGGCGGCTTTCGGCCATGGTGATGCCAGCCGCAGCAGCCATGAGTGAGTATGCGAATTCGATCCGGCCGTACCCGGCAGGATCTGCCAGGGCTTCTTTGTCACGATTCTCACTGACTCCGTCGAACTTGAGAAGCCAATGCGAGAAGCCGTCGGGCAGATCGGTGAGTTGACCGGACCGAACTTCGCCGACATCGGGATTCCAGGCGATGATCGCCTTGGCTCGGGCACCGCCCGCAGAAGTACCGACCGACAGGATCTCGGTGAGCTGTTCGCTGGTCGCGAGACCCGAAGCCACCATGCCTTCTTTCGTCGTCAGGGCGGTTGAGGCCAACTCGAGTAGTTGCTCGACTTCGAGCGGACCATCAGGCACATCGGCCCGTTCGGTAGCCGGGCGGTACTCGAGCGCCCCCATGCCACGGGTGCCGATGTAGCTGAGTCGTTCGATGGGGGTGAGGCTGCCGGCTGGCCGTCCATGGGTGGCCAGCCACTGGTCGATCAGGGTCTTCCCGAACTTGTCGGGAAGCGAGTCGGCCACCAACGCCGGAAGGCCGTAGTAGGTGGCGGGGTTCAGCGACTCGAAACCCGAGAAGATCGCGTTCGACAACGGCATCGTGATGGGTGCCAGTTCGATCCCGCTGGTCTGAAACTCGGGCGTGTAGCGAAACGTGACCTGATCTCCGCTGTCGGCGATCGAGGCAACGTGGGTTCCCCACAACCACACTTCGGCGATCTCGACGCGACGACCGACGCTCACCGTTCATCGCCCCAGGTCCACGTGGCGGGCGAGCGCGTGGCAGAGGACCGTTGCCGATCGGGCTGGGCCGGGCTGGCGAGCGGATCGACCGACGGTTCGGGGAGCACTGCTTCGAGGGCGGTGATTCCGTCGAGCGCCCGCAGGATCGCGACAAAACTCGAGAGCGAGGGGTCACCCTGGCCGGCCTCGAATCGGCGGAGGGTATGGAGCCCAATGCCCGCACGGTCGGCCAGGTCGGCCTGGGTGACGTTGCGTTGGAGCCGCTCGCGCCGAACCCGGGCGCGAAGTTCATCGACAACGCCAGCGTCGGACAGCTCTCGCATGCTCATGGTATTAATGTATCATGTAAGTTCTATAA
>CAZGVQ010000245.1:0-6122 GCA_964529355.1 uncultured Acidimicrobiales bacterium | reverse complement strand
CAGGCGATCAACGAGGCCGCCGTCACGCTGGCCAAGGACCGTTTCGGCGGGCTCGACGCCATGGTGCTCAACGCGGGGAAGCCGATGTCGGGCAGCCTCCTCGAGCTCCCCCTCGAAGCATTCGACGACGTCATGGAGGTCAACGTGCGGGCGGTGCTGCTGGGCATTCGCAGCGCAGTGCCGGCCTTGCGTGAGCGCGGCTCAGCCAACGGCGGCGGCGCAATAGCCATCACCGCCTCGACATCGGGAATGGCTGGCGATCCCAACATGTGGCCCTACAACACCTCCAAGGCCGCAGTGATCAACCTCATGCGGGGCGCAGCACTCGACCTCGGCCCACTGGGCATCCGGGTGAACGCGGTGGCCCCCGGCCCGACCGAGAGCGGCATGACCACCCGGCTCCTCGAGGATCGCGAGACCTTCGACGCACTGCGCCGCCGAACCGCCTTGCAACGCTGGGGTCGCGCCGAAGAGGTGGCTGCGGTGCTGGCCTTCCTGGTTTCGCCCGACGCCAGCATCGTCACCGGAGCACTCGTGCCGGCGGACAGCGGCATCAGCGCCAACACCGGCCAATTCCTGCCCGCCGAGAAGCCCTAGACACCCCAGCACCTACCAGTAACGCCCTCTATCGGAACCCAACAACAGAGAGAACCTGCAATGAGCGAACATCCCGACGAGTACGTGGCCCCCGGCAACTACGAAGACGTCACGAAATACGACCTCGAGTCAGACGACGAGGAGGAACTCCTGCTCGCCCAGAACGAATGTTCTTTCATCTGGGCGAACAAAGAGGGCTGGCCGGTGGGCGTCATCATGTCCTACGTCTGGCATGAGGGTTCGTTCTGGCTCACCGCGAGCTCGCAGCGGGCTCGCATTCACGCAGTGCGCCGTGACCCTCGGGTTTGTGTGGTCATCACCAGCACCGGGTCGGCGGTGCCCCGAAACAGGCCATCACCTACAAGGGCATGTGCACCCTCCACGACGACGATGCCACCAAAGAGTGGTTCTACCCGGCCCTTTCCGCAGCGATCCGACCGGGCGATGAGCCGGGCCAAGCGCTGTTCACCAAGTTCCTCGACTCGCCCCGTCGGGTGATTCTCCAGGTAGAACCCACCCAGAGAATCGGGTACGACGGCGCCAAAATGGCCAAGGCAACGGCCGCCTGGATGCGCGACAACGCCTAGCGGCGCCTTTCAAAGTTCTTTGCCCATGCATGAACTAAGGCCGACAGCGGCGGTACCGTGGTATTTGCATGTCTGAAAACGAAACACCTGACGAGGGACAACCCCGACAGGAACCGGATCAGCGTCCCGCCGGCACGCCGCCCATCGACCGCCGCAAGGTGCTGTTCGGTATGGGTTTCGGGGCCGCGAATCTCGCGATGCTGCGTCAGCTCGGCGTCTCGCCCGAGGAGTTCGTAACGACCCCTGGAGCGTCCGCCGAAAGCGCAGCCGCTCCCCGGGTTTCAACAACCGTTGCCCCTGCCGTCGAGCCCCCGCCATCGCTGGCGAACGAAGTTCCCCCCGCGGACACCCACGTCTATGACCGGGTGATCTCCGGCGGTCGGGTCATCGATCCCGAAAGCGGCTTCGATGCCATCGCCGATGTCGGCATCGACGGCAAGACCATCACCGCCATCAGCCTCACCCCACTGCAAAGCAGCAACGCCCGAATCGACGCAACCGGGCTGGTCGTCGCCCCCGGCTTCATCGACATCCTCAGCTACAACCCCAACGGGTACGGCGAGTGGTTCAAAGTGCAGGACGGTGTCACCACCAACCTGTGCATGCATGGCGTCGATGTTCCCGGCGAGACATTCTTCCGTCAGGTCGAAGAGCTTGAGGGTTCCCCCGTGCACTACGGCGGTGCCTCTGACAACGACAAGGTACGGATCGCGACGTCCGAGCTTGGCGTGTACGACGTGGCCAGCGGCAACCAGATCAACGACATCGTCGCCGGCGCCCGCTCCGACCTCGAGGCCGGACTGATCGGTATCCACATGCAGCCCGAGTACGCCCCGGGCGCAACCGAAGACGAAGTCATCGCCCACGCCCGCCTGGCCCAGGAAATGGGCGTACCGCTCTGCGTGCACGCCCGCTACTCCGACGATTTTGCGCCGGGCACCCAGGCCGAGGCGATGAACGAAGTCGTGCGGGTGGCCGAGACCACCGGCGTGAAGCTGCACGTCGAGCACATCAACAGCACCGGCGGCACCGGCCGTATGCCAGCGGCCCTGGCGACCCTCGAGGGCGGTCGCCAACAAGGTCTCGACATCACGGCCTGCATTTATCCCTACCGATTCTGGGCCACGTTCCTCCGCTCGCCACGCTTCGACAACTGGCAGGAGAAATACGGCATCAGCTACGACTCGCTGCAGGTGGCGGGCACCTCAGAGCGACTGAACGCCACCACCTACCAGGCGGCCTTCGACGCCAACCGCCTCACCGCAGCGTTCACCATGACCGAGGAAGACATTCAGACTGCACTCCTCAAGCCCTGGTTGATGGTGGGAAGCGATGCCATTCTAGAGCCTCCCCACAACAACCATCCCCGCAGCACCGGTTGTTTCTCAAAGACCATCGGCCGCTACGTGCGCGAACTCGAAGTTCTCGACATGCGTTCGGGACTCGCCAAGCTCACCATCCTTCCCGCCAAGCTGGTGGAGAAGGCGGCACCCGCCATGCAGCGGAAGGGTCGAATGCAGATGGGCGCCGATGCCGACATCTCGATCTTTGACCCCGCAACCATCATCGACCGATCGACCATCGACACCCCACAGCGGGCATCGGTGGGAATGCAGTGGGTCCTGGTCGACGGAACCATCGTGCTCTCACCCGATGGCCTCGACCGATCGGTGCGACCGGGTACCCCCATTCGTTCGGCCATCTAGCTAGCTTTCGAGGCATGGTAGGAGCCGACAGCCCAGACTCCAGGCCCTTCCCGTATGACCGCGTGATTGGCTGGGTCATCTTCTTTGTAGCCATCGCGCTCTTCGTGGCGGCGATTGTGATCCGTCCGTCCTCGGGCGAGATCCCCGGCGTCACCGCGGTCGACATCGGGGCCCCGATGTCGACCGCGGTGACGCCGGGGATCTCGCCCGAGGACGGACGGATCACAATCGCCGCCACGAAGAGCGCGATGGCTACAAAGAAGATGACCCAGCCAATCACGCGGTCATACGGGAAGGGCCTGGAGTCTGGGCTGTCGGCTCCTACCATGCCTCGAAAGCTAGCTAGATGGCCGAACGAATGGGGGTACCCGGTCGCACCGATCGGTCGAGGCCATCGGGTGAGAGCACGATGGTTCCGTCGACCAGGACCCACTGCATTCCCACCGATGCCCGCTGTGGGGTGTCGATGGTCGATCGGTCGATGATGGTTGCGGGGTCAAAGATCGAGATGTCGGCATCGGCGCCCATCTGCATTCGACCCTTCCGCTGCATGGCGGGTGCCGCCTTCTCCACCAGCTTGGCGGGAAGGATGGTGAGCTTGGCGAGTCCCGAACGCATGTCGAGAACTTCGAGTTCGCGCACGTAGCGGCCGATGGTCTTTGAGAAACAACCGGTGCTGCGGGGATGGTTGTTGTGGGGAGGCTCTAGAATGGCATCGCTTCCCACCATCAACCAGGGCTTGAGGAGTGCAGTCTGAATGTCTTCCTCGGTCATGGTGAACGCTGCGGTGAGGCGGTTGGCGTCGAAGGCCGCCTGGTAGGTGGTGGCGTTCAGTCGCTCTGAGGTGCCCGCCACCTGCAGCGAGTCGTAGCTGATGCCGTATTTCTCCTGCCAGTTGTCGAAGCGTGGCGAGCGGAGGAACGTGGCCCAGAATCGGTAGGGATAAATGCAGGCCGTGATGTCGAGACCTTGTTGGCGACCGCCCTCGAGGGTCGCCAGGGCCGCTGGCATACGGCCGGTGCCGCCGGTGCTGTTGATGTGCTCGACGTGCAGCTTCACGCCGGTGGTCTCGGCCACCCGCACGACTTCGTTCATCGCCTCGGCCTGGGTGCCCGGCGCAAAATCGTCGGAGTAGCGGGCGTGCACGCAGAGCGGTACGCCCATTTCCTGGGCCAGGCGGGCGTGGGCGATGACTTCGTCTTCGGTTGCGCCCGGGGCGTACTCGGGCTGCATGTGGATACCGATCAGTCCGGCCTCGAGGTCGGAGCGGGCGCCGGCGACGATGTCGTTGATCTGGTTGCCGCTGGCCACGTCGTACACGCCAAGCTCGGACGTCGCGATCCGTACCTTGTCGTTGTCAGAGGCACCGCCGTAGTGCACGGGGGAACCCTCAAGCTCTTCGACCTGACGGAAGAATGTCTCGCCGGGAACATCGACGCCATGCATGCACAGGTTGGTGGTGACACCGTCCTGCACTTTGAACCACTCGCCGTACCCGTTGGGGTTGTAGCTGAGGATGTCGATGAAGCCGGGGGCGACGACCAGCCCGGTTGCGTCGATTCGGGCGTTGCTGCTTTGCAGTGGGGTGAGGCTGATGGCGGTGATGGTCTTGCCGTCGATGCCGACATCGGCGATGGCATCGAAGCCGCTTTCGGGATCGATGACCCGACCGCCGGAGATCACCCGGTCATAGACGTGGGTGTCCGCGGGGGGAACTTCGTTCGCCAGCGATGGCGGGGGCTCGACGGCAGGGGCAACGGTTGTTGAAACCCGGGGAGCGGCTGCGCTTTCGGCGGACGCTCCAGGGGTCGTTACGAACTCCTCGGGCGAGACGCCGAGCTGACGCAGCATCGCGAGATTCGCGGCCCCGAAACCCATACCGAACAGCACCTTGCGGCGGTCGATGGGCGGCGTGCCGGCGGGACGCTGATCCGGTTCCTGTCGGGGTTGTCCCTCGTCAGGTGTTTCGTTTTCAGACATGCAAATACCACGGTACCGCCGCTGTCGGCCTTAGTTCATGCATGGGCAAAGAACTTTGAAAGGCGCCGCTAGGCGTTGTCGCGCATCCAGGCGGCCGTTGCCTTGGCCATTTTGGCGCCGTCGTACCCGATTCTCTGGGTGGGTTCTACCTGGAGAATCACCCGACGGGGCGAGTCGAGGAACTTGGTGAACAGCGCTTGGCCCGGCTCATCGCCCGGTCGGATCGCTGCGGAAAGGGCCGGGTAGAACCACTCTTTGGTGGCATCGTCGTCGTGGAGGGTGCACATGCCCTTGTAGGTGATGGCCTGTTTCGGGGCACCGCCGACCCGGTGCTGGTGATGACCACACAAACCCGAGGGTCACGGCGCACTGCGTGAATGCGAGCCCGCTGCGAGCTCGCGGTGAGCCAGAACGAACCCTCATGCCAGACGTAGGACATGATGACGCCCACCGGCCAGCCCTCTTTGTTCGCCCAGATGAAAGAACATTCGTTCTGGGCGAGCAGGAGTTCCTCCTCGTCGTCTGACTCGAGGTCGTATTTCGTGACGTCTTCGTAGTTGCCGGGGGCCACGTACTCGTCGGGATGTTCGCTCATTGCAGGTTCTCTCTGTTGTTGGGTTCCGATAGAGGGCGTTACTGGTAGGTGCTGGGGTGTCTAGGGCTTCTCGGCGGGCAGGAATTGGCCGGTGTTGGCGCTGATGCCGCTGTCCGCCGGCACGAGTGCTCCGGTGACGATGCTGGCGTCGGGCGAAACCAGGAAGGCCAGCACCGCAGCCACCTCTTCGGCGCGACCCCAGCGTTGCAAGGCGGTTCGGCGGCGCAGTGCGTCGAAGGTCTCGCGATCCTCGAGGAGCCGGGTGGTCATGCCGCTCTCGGTCGGGCCGGGGGCCACCGCGTTCACCCGGATGCCCAGTGGGCCGAGGTCGAGTGCTGCGCCCCGCATGAGGTTGATCACTGCGGCCTTGGAGGTGTTGTAGGGCCACATGTTGGGATCGCCAGCCATTCCCGATGTCGAGGCGGTGATGGCTATTGCGCCGCCGCCGTTGGCTGAGCCGCGCTCACGCAAGGCCGGCACTGCGCTGCGAATGCCCAGCAGCACCGCCCGCACGTTGACCTCCATGACGTCGTCGAATGCTTCGAGGGGGAGCTCGAGGAGGCTGCCCGACATCGGCTTCCCCGCGTTGAGCACCATGGCGTCGAGCCCGCCGAAACGGTCCTTGGCCAGCGTGACGGCGGCCTCGTTGATCGCCTG
>CAZGVQ010000244.1:0-6134 GCA_964529355.1 uncultured Acidimicrobiales bacterium | reverse complement strand
CCCTCGAGCGTGCGGGCGTAGCCTTCGCCGTCGATGACCCGAAGTCCCACAACCGCGGAGGCGATGGCGTTGTAGCCGAGCCCCGTGCCGTGGGTTCCGGTGGACAGTGCGCCAGCGACCGACTGCACATCGATGTCGCCCAGATTCGGAAGCGCCAGATGGTGCTCGGCCAGGATTTCGGCCAGTGCATGGAGCCGGATTCCCGCCTGCACGGTTACCAGCGCGCCATCGACCGACAACACCTGGTCGTATCCCGACAGGTTGAGCAACACCCCGTTGGTGAGGGCAATATCGGTGAACGAATGGCCGGCACCGACCGCCTTTACCGTTCGCTCGGTCTCGGCGGCCCGCCGCACGATGGCAACCAGTTCGTCCTCGGTGGTCGGCGCCTCGATACTGAGCGGCGTGGCTACCTGATTCCCCGCCCAGTTGCTGAACGTCGAACCATCCGAAGAGATCCCGCTGGTGATTCCGAGTCGGCCTGCAAGACCACCCTTGTTTGCGCTGTTCCCCTTTTTCCCCATGGTGCCGCGCTACCAGTGCCGGAGGTCGATGTCATAGACATCGACAACCGAATCCCCATCGACCACATACATCTGCCGGTGCTTGGCGACCGTCGGGTCGACGTGGGCCGGCCAGAGTCGTACCAGGTCGCCAATGGCCCAGCTGGTGCCCTCATCGGGAATCAGTGTGGTGTGTTCGTCGCTGCAGAAGAACACCTCGGCACCATCGACGGTGGGATTGCCATGATCCATCGCCAGAGCCTTGAGGCCGGCGTCGACCACCAGATACCGACCACCGGCATCGATGGAGATCACCCGACTCAGCACCGACAGCGCCCGACGGAACGGCAGCCCGACCTTGGCGTAGTGGGTATCCATCAGCAGATACGAACCAGCCTGTATCTCGGTGGCGAGCTCATTGATGTCGTAGGTTCCGGTGCCGCCCGCCGACACGATCTCGCCACCAACGATCTCGTGCGCCTGCTGCAATATCGACATGGACTCCGCGACGGCCGCCTTCTGTTGCTCACGGTCGACCATGTCCATCAGATGACCCTCGTAGCCCATGACACCCCTCACCTGTAGGCCTCGCGATCGTGCCGCATCGGCGAGGCGCCCACAGTCGTCAACCCCGATGCCACATCGCGGGAGACCCACGTTTACATCGATGAGCACTTCCTGCACCCCGCCATCGGCCGCTGCAGCGAGCGTTTGGTCGGAGTCGATCGCCACGGTGATCCGTGCCGTGGTGGTGAGGGCGCCCAACCGGTGTGCGTCGAGCACCTCGTTGGCCAGGAGGAGGTCGGTGCCGAGCCCGGCGTGAGCCATGCCCTCCATCTCGGCGATGGTGGCGCAGCAAAAGATGTCGTGCCCGGCCGCAGCCACCCGCGCCGCGAGCGCCGTGGACTTGAACGCCTTCACGTGGGGGCGAAGCGAATGCGCCGGCCGAGCTTCGGCCATCGTGTCGATGTTGGCTTGAAGCGAGCGGTCGTCGACCACGAGAGCCGGCGTGGGCAGCGCATCGACGTCGCTCGGTAGATCGGGCACAGTGTTCATCCTTGCAGATCCTCGCGTCCGGCCAGCAGCTGCGTGCTACTGCGAAAGCGCCCGGTCGATGATCTCCATCGGGTGGATCGTGGGCACGCCCGCCGCCGCCAGATGCAAGGAGCATCCAGGGTTGGCGCTCGCGACCAGATCGGGGGTGGTCGAGTTGATGACGGCCACCTTCCGGTCGCGGATGTCGCCGGCCAGCTCGGGTTCGAGCACTGAGTAGGCGCCACCTGCCCCGCAGCACAAGCCCTCGTCGTCGAGCTCGACCAGCTCACGAACGAAAGGAGCCAGCACCGTCCGGGTGGCCAGGTGCACCCGCTGCACGTGGCGAAGATGGCACGGATCCTGCACCGCCACACGAGCGTCGAGCGGCTCGACGGACGGGAGCTTGTCGATATGGTCGGCCAGGAACTCCTGGACATCGAACACCCGGTTGGCGAACGCTCGAGCCTGCGGGGTGCCAAGGAGGTGCCCGTAGTCCTTCATGGCGGCCCCACAACCGGCCGAGTCGACGACGATGGGGCGATCGTCGGCACCGTTGCCGGAAAGGTTGGCCATCATCGTTTCGGCCAGCGACCTGGTCTCGTCGGTGAGGCCGGCATGAGCCTGGAGCGCGCCGCAGCACGGAGCGAGGGCGTTGGTGGGTTCGACACCGAAACCCGCCGCTTCAAGCACGCGTATGCCAGCAGCGTGCACGTCGCGTTGCCAGGCATCCATCACGCAGCCGGTAAAGAAATAGACGTCGTCGCCCGACGCGGTCAGCGACTCCTGGCGAACCGGTAGATCGGACGGAAGGCCAAGGCGTTTGGGGATGAGCTTGAGTTTGCTGGCCGCCGCGAGCGCTGCAGTGCCGGCCTGCAGCAATGGAGGGTTCGAAAGCGGCTTGAAGGCAAGCCGCTGCCACGCCGGGGTCATCAGCTTCGCGTCGGCCAGAGTCTCGCGGGTCTGCTCCATCAGGTGCCCGTAAGGCACACCGCTCGGACACGCTGGCTCACATCCTCGGCACTGCACGCAGGTCTCGAATGAGCGCAGGACATCGTGGTCGACCGGCGCCTCGTTGTTCTGCACCTCGCGCATGAGTTGAATGCGACCACGGGGCGACATCGATTCTTCGCCGGTAACCCGGAACGTTGGGCAGTGCGGCAAGCACAGCCCACAGCTCACACAGGTGTTGAGATCGTCATCGTCGAGGTGTAGATCCACTACTGCGCCGCCGTTACCGATCGACCGGGGTTGAGGCGTCCGCTGGGGTCGAACTCGGCCTTCATCCGGTTGGTGATGACCTCGACGGCCGGCGACACCGTGCGGTGGGGCGCCGGCTTCTCGGCCCAAAGGGTTCCGGTGCCGATCGAGGCCACGAACGCTCCGGCGGCATCGCGGTCAATGGCCCGCAGGTCGGCGGGAGGCAACGACCAGCGGTGATTGTGTAGCGCTGGTGGCGCATTGGTCTCGGCGAATGAGCCGATGGCCGCCAGCCGGTTCCGTTCGGCCTCCACATCGACCCCGTGGCCCTCCAGCTGTACCCACGTGGCCGAGCCATCCCACAGAATCGCCGACGGTTTCAGCACGGTGTCGGGCACGGCAAACGGGTCGGCATCATCGGACCGTAGCCACTGGGACACCGCCGGAATCGGGTTGGTACGAATGATGACCTCCACCAGCAACCCCAGTGTGCCCAGCGAGCCCACCATGAGCCTTGGGATATCAAAACCGGTGACGTTCTTGACCGTAGGTCCCCCGCCGCTGACCACCCGGCCATCCGCCGAGATGTAGCGAACCTGCAGCACCGAAGTGCGGATCCGGCCGCGGCCGAGCGAACTGACGGCGTTGTGGCCAACCGCAATGGCGCCGCCAACGGTGCCTCCACGCTCGGGCAGCGCGGATCGCTGGCCCTTCGCGGCCAGTTCGGCATGGAAGTCGGCCACCGAGGTGCCCGCCCGAACCTGTGCGGTCATCTCCTCGGGCGAGTAGGCAACCATGCCTGCGGGTGCCTGGAGAATCCGGGTGCCCTCGGCAAGGGCGCCGCCCAAGTCCCAGCGCGTACGGTTGCCCGAGACGGTAACGGGACCCTCGGAGCCGACCGCCGAGGCGAACTTCAACAGGACGGGGTCGTCGACCGTGAGCAGCGATACTCCGGCGGGCGCCGGTGCCGCGGTCATCCCCACACCTTCTCAGGCACACTTCGCAGCGACTGGATGTCGGCGCAGCTGTGGCCCATGGGCAGAACCTTGCCCGGGTTGGCGCGACACGCCGGATCGAACGCCCGCCGCAGTCTCGCCTGGTGATCCATGTCGTCGTCGGTGAACATCGCACCCATGTAGTCCTGCTTTTCGACACCGATGCCGTGCTCGCCGGACAGCACTCCCCCAGCCGCCACCGATGCCGCCACGATCTCCGCACCGGCAGCATGCACCGCATCGAGCTTTCCCGGCTCGCGTGCATCGAACACCAGCAACGGGTGAAGGTTGCCGTCGCCAGCGTGGAACACGTTCATCACCAGCACGTCGTGGCGGTCGGCGATTGCGTAGACCTCATCGAGGACGTCGGCCAGTTTCGAGCGGGGAACCACCGTGTCGTGCAGGTAGTAGTCGGGTGCGATCTGGGCAATTGCCCCAAAGGCCGTCTTGCGCCCTTTCCAGAGCAGCGCCCGTTCCTCGTCGGTTTCGGCCTGGCGTACATCGTTGGCACCGTTGGCCCGGCCGATCTCGGCGATGCGTTCGGCGTCGATGGCGATGCCGTCGCTGAGCCCATCGACCTCGGCCAGCAGCACTGCCCCGGCGTCGGTGGGGTACCCGGCCCCCACATAGGCCTCGACCGCCTCGGTGATGCGTTGATCCATGACCTCGAGAGCGGCCGGAACGATCCCCGCAGCGATGATTGCGCTGACGGTGGTGGCGGCCTCCCGGGCGGTCGCGAACGACAACAACAGGGTTCGGACGTCGGGAGCATTGGGGGTGATGGTCACCGCAATCTTTGTGGTGAACCCCAGCGTGCCCTCGCTTCCGACAAACGCCCCTCGGAGGTCATAACCCAGAGGTTCGGCGTCGAGACCGCCCAACATCGCAACCTCGCCGCTTGGAAGCACAACTTCGAGGGCCACCACATGGGCGTTGGTGACCCCATAGGCAAGGCAGTGCGGGCCACCGGAGTTGTTGGCCACGTTTCCGCCGATGGTGCACACCTGCTGGCTCGACGGGTCGGGAGCAAAATGGAAGCCGTGGGTGCTGAGCTCGCGGGTGAGGTCGAGGTTGATCACGCCCGGCTCAACCCATGCGATGCGATTGTCGAAGTCGATTTCAAGAATCGAGGTCATCTTGGTTGCCCCGATAACCACCGGTGCGCCCAGAGGAATCGCACCGCCGGCGAGGCCCGTGCCAGCACCACGGGGCACCACGGCGCGGCCGTGTTTCTCCGCGATGCGCATGATGGCCTGCACCTCGGCGGTGGACTCCGGATAACACAGCGGACCAGCGACCCCGCCGTCAAAGACCGACGCGTCACGTTTCATCAGCGTGAGGTGCGCACCGTCGCTCTGCACCCGCTCGGGCGACAATGCTTCGCCCAGCTCGGCGAGGAGTGGATCAGCCGGCGCCGGGTCGTCGTCACGACCCAGAAACTTCGCCGCTAGGCCCCTGATTGCGTTGCTCGCCATATGCCCTACCGTACTAGTTTCGGACCCATGGACGAACGCTTGCGGGTGGTAGGTCTACGAAAACGCTACGGCGACATCGTGGCCCTCGACGAGGTTGAACTCCTGGTCAACGCCGGCGAAATGGTCGGTTTTCTCGGGCCCAACGGCGCAGGAAAGTCCACCACAATGCGTTCGATTCTTGGACTCGTGGCCATCGACGATGGGTCGATTCACTACAACGGCCAGCCCATGGGCGAGCAAGCCCGACGCCATGTGGGATACATGCCTCAGGAGCGTGGCCTGTATCTGCGGATGAAGGTACACGAACACATCGCGTACTTCGGACGGCTCGCCGGCCTCGACGCGTCGGTAGCCGATGAACGCGCCGACCAATGGGTCGACCGGGTGGGTCTTTCCGATCGTCGAGACGACCTCATTCAGGAACTCTCGGTGGGAAACCAGCAGCGGGTGCAGCTGGCGGTCTCGTTGGTGCACGAACCCGACCTGCTGGTGCTCGACGAGCCGTTCGCCGGTCTCGACCCGGTGGCTGTCGCCACGATGATCGAGGTCATGAATGACCAAGTGGCCAACGGGGTCAGTGTGGTGTTCTCGAGCCATCAGCTCGACCTGGTGCAAGATCTCACCGAGCGGGTCACCATCATCGCCGAGGGAAGAACTCGGGCGAGCGGACACGTGGCCGAACTCCGCAACGCATCGCCGCGCCGGATTCTTGAGATCAACTGGGCTGGCGAGTCGCCGACCTGGATGCCCGAGGCGAGCGTTGCGCTACCTGGCGTGCAGGGTTCATCGCGCTATGAGGTGCCTGCCGAAACCGACTCGGCATCGCTTATCGCCGAGGCCG
This sequence comes from uncultured Acidimicrobiales bacterium, assembly GCA_964529355.1. Taxonomy (GTDB): domain Bacteria; phylum Actinomycetota; class Acidimicrobiia; order Acidimicrobiales; family SHLQ01; genus CALLQB01. The sequence goes on along the minus strand of CAZGVQ010000244.1, from coordinate 88 downwards.
CCCGGGCCGGCTCGATCGCCTCGGTGAGCTATGAGCCTCCGGGACTCGACTCGGTGTTTCTCGAACTGGTGGGCGCATGATCTGGGAG
>CAZGVQ010000243.1:0-6137 GCA_964529355.1 uncultured Acidimicrobiales bacterium | reverse complement strand
CGGTGATCTACGCCGTCTTTGTCGGTGTACAGGTGGTAGCTGCCGTGGCCGGAGCCGCGTACCTTCAGGAAACCACCGGCCTTACCGCCGCCGAGTATGCCCGGTCCGGCTTCTTCCAGCTGCTGTCGGCGGCCGCGTTCACCCTCGTCGTACTGCTCGCCAGCAAGCGTCATGTCGCCGATGCCGCCCAGCGGCGGGTGATGGTGCTGGGCCAGGTAACGGTGGTGCTCACGCTGACCACGGTGGCTGTGGCTGTCCGGCGACTCGCGCTCTATGAAGACGCCTTCGGTCTGACGATGTTGCGGCTCTACACCGTGGTCTTTGCGTTGTTCATCGCCATCGTGTTTCTTCTCACGGCGTTCCATCTGGCTAACTCCCTTCCATTCGATCACCTCACCGGAGTCCTCGGGGTGGCCTTCGGGTTTCTGATGGTGATGAACGTCATCAATCCTGAAGCCGTTGTGGCCGACCGAAACATCGACCGATTCGCCGTCATGAGCGACCTCGACGTCAACTACCTGGTCAACAACCTCGGGCCAGACGCCGTCCCGCGTTTGCTTGCCGCGAACGATGGGCCAATCGGGAACGCCGGAACCGATTTTGGCGGGGCCGTCAGCGATCGCATCCGGTTCGCACTGTGTCGCGAAGGTGGAAGACCAGACCAGCGTCTCCGCCACTACAACCACAGTCGGGTTCGAGCCTTTGCGCTTCTGGACGAGGCATGCTCGCCCGGCTGGGGCGACGTTGGGGGCTAACCGCGCTGGCGAAGGTTGCGGGAGAACTCGCGGCGGGCCTCGCGGTCGGCATCGCGCTCGGCGATGTCGGCCCGTCGGTCGCGCACGTTCTTTCCTCGGGCTAGTGCCAGCTCAACCTTGGCCCGACCGTTGACGAAATAGATCATCAGCGGCACCAGCGTGAGGCGCTCGGCATCGAGACGCGGGCTGAGCTTGTCGATCTCGGCCCGCTTGAGTAGCAGCTTCTTGGTGCGGCCCGGGTCGTGACCCATGGCCCCACCCGAGTGGCTGTACTGCACGATGTGTAGCGAATGCAGCCACGCCTCGTTCTGGTAAATGTTGGCGTAGGACTCCGCCAGCTGCACCTTGGCTTCGCGAAGCGACTTCACCTCGCTGCCCTTGAGCACAATGCCGGCTTCGAAGGTGTCGAGAATCTCGTAGTCGCGGCGCGCCTGACGATTGGTGGCAACCACCGTTGCGCCCTCGGGAACCTTGTTGCCCTTCTTTGTGCTCTTTGCAGCCATGAGTGACCAAAGGGTACTCCCGAACCGCTACTCCCGAACGCTGAGCCGGCCACGATCTCTTCTACGCTGGTCAGATGGCCGACAACCGCCCAATCGGGATGTTCGACTCAGGGTTTGGCGGCCTCACCGTAGCCCGGGCAACCATCGATCTGCTCCCCGACGAGCAACTGGTGTACGTGGGCGACACTGGTCGGTATCCCTATGGGCCGCGCCCGCTCGACGAGGTGAAGAAGTTCGCTGAGGAGATCACCCGGTTCCTCATCGAGGACCACGATGTAAAGACCGTGGTGGTTGCCTGCAACACCGCCTCGGCCGCCGCCCTCACCGACCTTCAAGAGACCTTCGACCGTCCGATCATCGGGGTGATCGAAGCTGGCGTCGACTCCTTGTTGTTGGCCTCACAATCTGGTCGGGTCGGTGTCATTGGAACCGTCGGGACGATTTCGAGCGGGGCCTACCAGAACGCCATCGAGCTCGCAGCCGACAACAAGCACCGAGAGGTTGCGCCAACGTTCACCTCGTGTCCCGGCCTGGTCGAGTTTGTCGAGCGGGGTGAGTTTCGAACCGACCAGGTGCGCGTACTCGCCGAGCGCTTGTTGGCGCCGGTGGTCGACGCCGACGTCGACGCGCTGCTGTTGGGGTGCACCCACTACCCATTCCTGGCTCGCACCATCAGCGAAGTGATGGGTCGAGGCGTCGTGCTGGTGTCGTCGGCGGACGAAACCGCTTTCGCACTGCGGCGCACGTTGCACGGCACAGACCTCGCGGCTTCACCCATCGGACCCGGCGAGTCCCCAAACCGCCGCTTTCTGTCATCGGGTGACGTTGCATGGTTCGAGCAGCTGGGTCGGCAGTTGCTTGGCCCCGAACTCCTCACCGCCGAACCCTGCGAGTGGCGCTGAGTCTCCCCTAATCTGTGGCGGCTCCACCCAAACCACCGCAGAACAGCGAGAACCCTCCGTGCGCCCAGATGGCCGTGAAAACAACCAACTCCGACCCGTTTCGTTCCAACGAGACTTCACCACCATGTCCGCCGGCTCGTGCCTGGTGTCCTTCGGCGATACCCGGGTGCTGTGCACCGCGTCGGTCGACGAGGACGTGCCCCGCTGGATGAGCGGTAGCGGCAAAGGCTGGGTCACCGCCGAGTACTCGATGCTTCCGGGTTCCTCGCCTGAACGGGTTCGTCGCAAGACGTCGGGCCGCTCGCAGGAGATCCAGCGACTGATCGGGCGGGCGCTGCGGAGCGTGACCGACATGGAGGCCCTTGGCGAGCGGCAGGTCACCGTCGACTGCGATGTGCTGCAGGCCGATGGCGGTACCCGCACCGCATCGATCTGTGGGGGGTATGTGGCGCTGCACGACGCGCTGACCCGATCGATGCAGCAGGGCAAGATCGATACGCATCCGCTCACCGAGCCACTGGCGGCGATCTCGGTGGGAATCGTCGACGGCACCCCGGTGCTCGATCTTCCCTACGTGGAGGATTCCAAAGCCGAGACCGACATGAATGTGGTGATGTCGGGCGCCGGCGATCCGCTCAACTTTGTCGAGGTGCAGGGCACGGCCGAAGGAGCGCCCTTCTCCCGCGAAGAACTCGACGCGCTGCTCGATCTGGCCAGCGGTGGCATCGCGGAGATCATCGCGTTGCAGAACAGCACACTCGCCGACCCGCCAGCGCCGCGAGGCTAAGCAGGTGGCCGATTTCGGCGCAGGCCAGCCCACGCTGGTGATGGCAACCGCCAACCCGCACAAAGTGCACGAAATCGCTGCGATTCTCAACGACTTCGCCATCGAGCCCCGTCCCGAAGGATTGGGCGACGTGGTCGAAGACGGCGAGACGTTGGCCGACAACGCTCGGTTGAAGGCGGTTGCCGTGTGCGAGTTCGCGCAGACCGAGCACGACCAGGCCGGAGCGGTGGCAGACGACACCGGGCTCGAAGTCGATGCGCTCGACGGGGCACCGGGAGTGCATTCGTCGCGCTTCGCTGGACCCGACGCAACCGACGCCGACAACGTCGCCAAGTTGCTGGCTGACCTCGCCGGCGTCGCCGATCCGGCTGGTCGAACCGCGCGATTCCGCACGGTGGCCCTGGTTCGGTTTCCCGACGGTCGCGAACTACGGGCCGACGGCGTAGTCGAGGGCACCATCGCGTTTGAGCAGCACGGTGATGGCGGCTTTGGTTACGACCCGGTGTTCATTCCCGTCGAGGGAGACGGTCGTTCGTTCGCCGAGATGACCGACGAAGAGAAGAACGCGATCTCCCACCGGGGCCGAGCCTTCCGATTGCTGGCCGAAGCACTCGCCCAGCACTGACCTTCTAGGTGCATTGACCTTCTAGGTGCTTGCTGCTGCGTCTTTGGTGCCCGAGCGGTTGGCAGCCAGTTGGGTCATCGCCTGCTGATAGCGGCGAGCCACCATGTAGTTCTTCTCGCCGACCTGCCAATGACTGGTGACCGCATTCGATGACGTGACCGCGACGCTGGCGGGCTTGATGTCGTCGGCCAGGAGTTCGACGGCGACATGACGAATCTTTGACCCCCGAAACAACATGAGGTCACGGCTGCCGGTGGTTGCGACGAGCACCCGGTAATGCGTGGCGGCGAGCGCAGCCATCGATGCGCCCGCGATTCCCACGGCGATCACCGACGTGAGTTCGGTGAATACCCCAAGAAGGCTTCCGGCCGCGGCGCACAGCACGCCGGCGAGAAATCCAAAAGGAAGTGCCCACCTATGCGTGCGGGTGAGGAACACGGCAATACGTGCCGTGTCGTTCTCACCAAGCTGGCGCTGAACCGAGGTCAGCAGCAGCGTCTTCCGCATAGGTGGGCTCCTTGCTTGGAGGGTTGCTTGTCTTTGCTTGTTTGCTACCAGCTCGTTAGCTGGTCTGCTGGTTGAGGAACGACTTCTCGGCAAGGCCGTGCCAGGCCGAGACACTGTCGCGGTACTCACGCCACGGTCCGAGGATTTCAGCAAACTGGCCGTCCTCGGCTGCGAGGCCGTCGTACACCGACTCGGTCTCGGTCTTGAAGGCGTCCATGATTTCGGGCGAGAACTCACGGAGCTCGGCGAATTCCTGGATGCGAACAAGGTCGACCGGGTTCAGCACGTCGTACTGAGCGATGGTCTGGGTGTGCGCAAACATCGCCGCGGCCTCGATGGCTGCCTGGTACTCCTCGGGGAGGTCGTTCCAGAGATCGAGCGGGAACTGCACCTCGAGGGTGGTTCCTGGCTCCCACCAACCGGGGTAGTAGTAGAACAGGTCGCCGTCGAACTGGTCGAGGCCGAGGATGAGGTCGTCGGTCGGGCCGACGAACTCAGCGGCATCGATTGCGCCGGTCTCGATAGCGGGCAGAATTTCACCACCGGGCAGCGAGACCTGCTCGCCACCGAGGTTGTTGAGCACCGTTCCGGCAACACCGGGGATACGCATCGTCAGACCCTGCAGGTCGGCGACGGTGTTGATTTCCTTGGAGAACCAACCGCCCATCTGGCAACCGGTTCCACCAGCCGGGAAGGTGATGATGCCGTGCTGCTCGGCGTAGAAGTCGTTGAGGATATCGAGGCCGCCACCCTGGAACAGCCAGGCGTTGTGCTGGCGCTGGGTGAGACCGAACGGCATCGCGGTACCGAAGTTCTGCACCGGGCTGAGGCCGGTGTAGTAGTACGACGCGCTATGGCCGGACTGCACACCCTGGTCGCGCACGGTTGGGAGCACTTCGAGTCCGCCGACGATCTCGCCAGCAGGCCGGGCGTTGATCTGGAACTTGCCTCCGGTGAGGCGGCTGACCATGTCGGTGAATACGTTGGCCGAACCGAAGATGGTTACCAGGCCGGCGGGCCAGCTGGTGGCCATCTCCCACTCGATTTCGGGTCCGTCCTGGGTCAACGCAACCGAGTCGTCGGCATCGTCATCGGAGTTCGCGGGTTCGGCTTCGATACCCTCGCCTGCACCGGCGGTGTCGTCCGCTCCGTCGGACCCGCAAGCGGCAAGAATCGCGCCGCTGGCTGCGAACCCGGCTACGCCGATACCGCCCTTGCGTAGGAACGAGCGGCGACTTTCAAGGTTGTCGTTACCCATACCGGGTTCAAGCGGATTGTCCGCCAGGTGCTCGATGTCATTTGTGGTCATTGTGGTATCCCTCCGTTGGTGGATTTCTTGTATTTCTGTTTCTGATGGCTCTTCGTGGTGATGTCGTTGGGCGGTCGAGCTGCGTTAGCCGAACAGCTCGAATGAGAACTCGGTGATCGATGGGAAGACGCCCAGAAGCACCAGCGCGACGCCTTGTAGGGCCATGAAGGGGAGCGCCCCTTTGTGGATGTCGGTGGTCTTGACCTCGGGCGGCGCCACCGATTGCAGGTAGAACAACGAGAAACCGACCGGCGGCGAGATGAACGCCATGTTGAGGTTCACCGCCATCAGTACGGCGAACCAGATCTTCTCCAGGTCGGTGAAGCCGAGTTCGGCCATCGCTGGCACGAAGATCGGCACGACGATGAAGGTGATCTCGAGAAACTCGAGGTTGATGCCCAGAATGAACACCGCGACCATGGCCACCAGAACGAAGCCGAACTTTCCACCGCCGATAGCGGTGAGCCACTCCGAGGTCTGATCCGACCCGCCGAGCTGGAAGAACATGGCGCTGAAGAAGGTCGATGCAAAGAGCAGGGTCAGCACCAGAATGGTGATGTTGGCGGTGGATTCGCCCGCCTCGCGGATGGCCGTGGGCGTGAGACGCCAGGCCGGGTCGATATGTGTCGCTCCATCCTTTACCAGGAGGCGATCGGTGCCCCAGTTGAGGAAGGTCAGCACCAGGGCGCCGAACACTCCGACGGCTCCGGACTCAGATGGCGTTGCGATGCCGCCGAAGATGGCGCTGA
>CAZGVQ010000242.1:0-6140 GCA_964529355.1 uncultured Acidimicrobiales bacterium | reverse complement strand
TCAGCCATGTGCTGCCACCATTCGCCCACCGTGATGGTGGGATCCCACTTCTCTTCTATCCAGGCGCGAACCTCGGACACCACTTGCTCTCGCGTTGGTTCAGACATGGACGTCTGGTTAATCCGAACCGTGTTGCTCCGTCAAAAGGGAGAACTCTTGTGGGCTACCCGCTAGTAGGTGGAGAGCGTGACTGCGTAGTCGCCGTTGTCGTCGCTGAACAGGTGGCTCATGGTGAGCCCCACCGCTGCGAGTTCGGCTTCGAGTGCTTCGGGCCGGAATTTGGCCGACACTTCGGTGCGCATGTACTCGCCCTTTGCGAAGTGCACGCTGAGATCGAGATCGGCGATGGTGACGTCGTGGTCGACCAGCGAGCGCAGGCCCAGATCCATCCATTCGTTGGACTCGTCGAAGGTGGCCTCGTGCTTGAAGTTGTCGAGGTCGAACGTGGCGTTGAGGCGCTTGTTGAGCACCGAGAGGATGTTCTTGTTGAACGCGGCAGTGATGCCCTGCGGGTCGTCGTACGCGATGACCATGCGTTGACGATCCTTGACCAGGTCGGTGCCCAGCAACAGCGTGTCGCCGCTGCGCATGGTGGACACGATGTCGGTAAACAGCGCCTTGCGACTGGTGGGTGGGAAGTTGCCGACGGTGCCGCCCAGCAGGGCCACCATGCGGCGACCCACCTGAGGAATGGTGGTGAGGTGCTGCTCGAAGTCGCCGACGATGCCGTGAATCTCGAGACCTGGGTACTCGCCCAGCAGCGTCTGTGATGACGAGCGCAGGATTCCCTCGCTGACATCGAAGGGAACGAACCGGGTGAGTTGGCCGGCATCGCGCATGGCGTCGAGCAGTACGCGGGTCTTGTCGGCGGCGCCGGAGCCAAGCTCGACCAGCGTGTCCGCACCCGATTCCTGGGCGATCGTTGCGGCGTTGGTGCGAAGAATGCGGCGCTCGGCTTCGGTTGGGTAGTACTCCTCAAGCCGGGTGATCTGTTCGAAGAGTTCGGAGCCGACGTCGTCGTAGAACCACTTAGGTGGGAGCTCTTTGTGCTCGGCGGTGAGGCCATCGATCACGTCGGCGCGAAGCGTGCGCTCGAAGTAGTCGGCGTCGAGGTGGTTGTCGACGGTGATGGCGGTGGGTTCAGCAGTGTCTTGGGACATTGGCAAAAATCAGCTCGAATCTCTAGCAAGTCGGAGGCCGCTGAACATCCAGCGACTATGGGTGGGGAAAAAGTTGCGGTAGGTGGGTCGGGTGTGACCAGCGGGCGTTGCGCAACAACCGCCGCGCAGCACGTACTGGTTGACCATGAATTTACCGTTGTACTCACCAACGGCACCGGCTGCCGGGCGGAAGCCCGGGTAGGCGGCATAGGAACTCGAGGTCCATTCCCAGACATCGCCGAAGATCTGGCGAAGCGAGCCATCGGCATCGCCGGCAGGGGCCGGGTGGAAACGTCCCGTCGATGCCAGGTTGCCCTGCACCGGCGCATCGGCAGCGGCGTGCTCCCACTCGAATTCGGTTGGAAGCCGGGCATCGGCCCAACGCGCATAGGCGTCGGCCTCGTAGTAGCTCACATGACAAACCGGTTCGGCGGGGTCGACCGGGACGAGGCCGTGAAGGGTGTGCACATGCCAACCCGACTTGGTGGGCTCCCAGTACATGGGGGCCTCCCAGTTTTCGCGGGTGATGGTTGCCCAACCTTCGCTAAGCCAGTGGGCGGGCTGGTGGTAGCCGTCGTCGGCCATGAACTGCAGCCAGTCGCCGTTGGTTACCAGGCGGTCGGCCATCTCGAAGGGTTGCAGGTACACCTTGTGGCGTGGCGCCTCGTTGTCGAAGTGAAAGCCATCGTCGGGCGTTCCGGTGTGGCCGATCTCGATCAGACCGCCGTCGACCTTTACCCAACCCAGGTCGGGGTTGGAGCCCACCGGCTGTGGAGCCAACTCGTGGTAGCTCGGGTGAAGGACACTGCGGCTGAACACATGCTTGATGTCCATAAGCATGAGTTCCTGGTGCTGCTGCTCATGGTGGAGCCCGAGCCGAACAAGGTCGGCCAGATCTTCATTGGTCGGTACCACGGTGTCGATGAGCGTCACCATTGCCTCGTCGACATGTTGGCGATATTTGGCGATCTCGCTGGCGGGCGGACGCGACACCACGCCTCGCTCGGCCCGAGGGTGTCGATCGCCGACCGACTCGTAATAAGAGTTGTAGAGATACTGAAACGCTTCGTCGTACGCCTCATACCCATCGAGGTGCGGCAGCAGGAGAAAAGTCTCGAAAAACCAGGTGATATGCGCCCGGTGCCACTTGGTGGGTGAAACGTCGGGCATCGACTGAATCATCTGATCTTCGGGCGAAAGGGGCGCCGCCAACGCCTCGGTTTCATCGCGTATTGCCTGGTAGTCAGCGATATCGACGCTGTTTTGGGATGTTCGTACGGCGAAAGGTCGCACTGAGAATCACGCTCGGGGTTTGGGGAGAAAGACGGGCTCCAAGATATTTCAACACGCCCTGGACACAGGATTGTTCCATGCCAGGGGTGATTTCCCGGAATGGGTGAAGTCTGACCGATGTTCGACGCTTAGCGGTGCCCAGGGGCCATATAGAACCAAAAAGGGAAGGGTGCTTCCTGGTCCTGCATGGCCTGACGGGCCGCCAACATGGTCTTCCCGGCCTCGGTTTTTTCGAAGAACCACGCTTCGGCCTGGCGTCCGCCGGGCATCGGGCCATCGACCAGTTCGAGCGCCGCTTCCTCGTAGTAAGTCCGAATATCGTGCGCGGCGGCGATGGTGTTCTTGCCGGGAATCTGCACGTCGGTCTTCCAGTTGGCGCCCTCGGCGATCTGGTGAAACACGTCCAACGCGTCGGGCACACCGTCGGCATCGAAGGACCGACCGACCGATGTGCCGCGCTTGGCGACCGAGCGGTCATAGGCGTTTCGGATGCCTCGGGCCTCGTCGACCGCCGGTGGAAGGTTGGGGTCAAACCGAGCCGGCATGGCGCAGGCCAGCGGCTCTTCGGTGGCTTCGATCACTTCGGGGTGTACGGCCAGCGCTGGACCCGAATCGGCGTCGAGGAGGGCGAAGGCCTGGCGCAGTACCTCGGTCTGGAAGTCGGCATCGAGCGGTTTGCCGAGGGGCCTCCCGAGCGGGAAGTCACAAAACAACGCCCTGGGCGGAGCAGCGGCTTCGACGACATCTTTCATCGAGGCCAGCACCACCGTGGACAATCCGGCGGCTTCAAAGACGTGGGCAAGCACACTCACGGTGCGCGTACACAGCGGTCAAACGGGGGTCAGAACCACCACGTCGACGCCGGCCGACAGCATCTCGGCCGCGGCAGCTGGGCCCGAGTCGAGCCGAATGGCAGCGACGTCGTCGGGCTGGTTGCCGGCGAACGAGTAGTGCTTAGGCGCGACATCGCCGATCACGCCGGCTTCCGCCAGCTCTTCGAGTCGGTCGATGGGATACACGACGTTGAGGTCGATGGTGAACCCGTTGCGATCGAAGTTAGGGCTCCAGTGCCCCAGGATCAGGTCGCGTTCGGCGCGATCGATCGCCCGAAAGCTGGTGTCGGCGTTGCCGAACGCTGCGTCCTCTCGGGTGTGCAGCGCCGCCGAGGTGACGATGGCAACGGTGGCCTCGGCGAGGGGCGGCGGCGTCACGAACGCCGCGTCGGCAAACTCGGGTACGGGCAGGGTTCCCGAATGGGCTCTCATGGCCTGATCACCGGACATAACAACAACCTCCCAAAATTCAACAGCAACCACTGTGCTGGTGGGGCGGAGCGTAGCCAAGGGTTTCCGTCACATGAAAACGAACCCCCGATGGTGCATCGGGTATAACGAGGACATGTTCATTCGATTGACGGACGACGAAGTCGCCATCGACGAAGTCTTCGGAAACTTCTTCACCAGCGAGTGCGGACCCGAGACAGTGCGCGCCGCCGCAAAGCTGGGTTTTGAGCCGGCGCTCTGGGATCGACTCGGCCAAACCGGTGCTGCCGCTATGTCGGCCCCCGAAACCGTCGGTGGCGGCGGCGCAGATCTGGGCACTCTGGCACTGGCCGTCGGCCACTTGGGGCGCACCATTGCGCCGCTTCCCCTCATCGAGCACGCCGTCGCGACCCGACTCCTGGCCACGATCGCACCCGACCATGCACTGCTCAGCGGACTTATCGAAGGCACAGCCATCGCGACATTGGCACTCGAGTCCGACAATGCCCAGCAGCTCGTACCCGCTGGCGCGGTTGCCGACGTGGTGCTGTGGCGCAGCGGTGGCGACATTGGTATCGGCACCGGCGCGGCGCCCGGCGCAGCGCTGCACAACATGGCCGACCTTCCCCTCAACCGCCGCGGGCTCGATGAGCTCTGCAAGGAAACGCTGAGCAGCGACGGCTCGCTGTTCGATCGGGCCATCGCCGAGTGGCAGGCCCTTATGGCCACAGCGCTCGTTGGCGTTGGCTTCGGCGCGCTGCAACTTGGCGTCGACTACGTGCAGGAGCGCTACCAGTTCGACAAACTCATCGGCACGTTCCAGTCGTTGCAGCACGGCCTGGCCGACGCATCGACCGGTCTCGAAGGGGCCGACCTGTTGGCGAAGCGGGCCATCTGGGCGCTCGACGCGAACCAACCGAACGCGCTCACGCTCGCGTCGATGGCCATGATCTTCGCCGCCGAATCGGCACTGGCTTCGGCCGCCACCTCGTTGCAGTATCACGGCGGCTACGGGTTCGCCGAGGAGTACGACATTCAGCTCTACTACCGGCGGGCCAAAGGCTGGCCGCTGCAATACGGAGCCGTCGGCCCCGAACTCCAGCGACTTGCCGACCAACTCATTCCGAGCGGGAAGGCGGCCAGCTAGTGGACTTCTCCTTTACCCCCGAAGCCGAGGCGTTCCGCGTCGAAGTCCAAGAGTTCGTTGCCGAACATGTCACCCCCGACGTGTTCCTCGGTACCCGCGATGGCACCATCCACAGCCCCGAGCTCCACAAGAAGATGGCCGAACGCGGCTGGCTCGATGGCGCGGTGCCCGCCGAACTGGGTGGCGGAGGATTCGACCCGCTCAAGATGCTGGTGCTGCTCGAAGAGCTTCAGTTAGCGCACGCACCAATCGACGCGATGGGTGTGGCCAGCATCGTCGCGGCCATCGTGCTTGAGATGGGCAACGACCATCTCAAGGAAACCGTGGTCCCGCCCATCATCGCCGGCGACGCACTCTGCTCGTTTGGCTACACCGAGCCCGACTCGGGTTCCGACGTTGCCGCGGCCACCACCACGGCGGTGCGCGACGGCGACGAGTGGACCATCAACGGCCAGAAGATGTGGACCACCATGGCCCACGTGGCCGACTACGTGCTGCTGCTCACCCGCACCAACCCCGATGTGCCCAAACACAAGGGCCTCACCTTCTTCATCGTTCCCCTCGACACGCCCGGCATCGAGATCCAACCGGTGCACACCATGGGTACCGAGCGATCCAACGCAACCTTCTACGACAACGTGCGTATCGAAGACAAGTGGCGAATCGGCGAGGTCGACGGTGGCTGGGCGGTTATGAAAGCCGGACTCAAGTTCGAGCGCGGCATCGCCGGCGGACAGTTTCCCAGCGCCCCGCTGATCGACGAGGCCATCGAGGCTGCCGAAGCCACCCCGCGGGCCGGGGACACCACCGCGCTCGACGACCCGCTGGTCCGCGAGCAACTGGTGCGAGCGATGATCGATGTCGAGGTGGCGCGGGGCTTCGCGTACAAGACGGCCTTCCTCGCCAGCGAAGGTGAGATGTTCGGCGTAGAAGGCTCGATGACCAAGCTCTTTGTGGCCGAGGCCTACAAGAAGCACACCCAGTGGTTCCTCGAGATGCTGGGCAGCGAAGGCCTGCTGTCGCTCGATACCCCCGGGGCGCCGGTAGGCGGCCATATCGACGAGCATTTCCGGCACGCGCCGGTCACCAGCATCTACGGCGGCACCAGCGAAATCACCCGCAACCTGATCGCCGGAGCGCACCTGGGCCTGCCTCGTTCCTAGGACGCTCCCGTCGTTCCTAGGACGCTCCCGTCGTTCCTAGGTCGCTCTCGTCGCTGCGCTCCTTCGCTCTGCGCTTCGCTATCGGCCGACGCCTCCATGTCGTCCTCCGCCCACT